>HF989128.1 GCA_000431275.1 Prevotella sp. CAG:755
GTACTGCAGCACCTGAACAGAACCAGCCAGTCAAGTTCAAACACTGTAAATCAAAACAGTGATTCTGTAAAGACTTTTAGAGATAAAAAACACCGGCTGTAAATCCAGTCAGTGATAATGTAAACCATATTAGTTAATCCGCTCTAAAGTGTCAACCTAAATCAGGGAAAGTCAGTTTTGATAGATTCGTATTTCTAACTCGCGAATTAGTAATACTCATCAATCATGTGTAGGTAGTTTACAGAACTCTACCAAACTCTAAATGCTCGTCTTTCCGAGCCGCCAATTATTCCTAACCATTTTACATGAGGCGAATAATAAAGGACTCACAACTCAGTATTAGATGCTATTGACTGAGAAATCCAGTGTATATCCTGGCGGTTTATTTCCAACTATATTTACTAATCATCTTCTTAAAGATAGGAATATCAGAAACAGATGCAAAAAGCAACATGCAAGACCTTACTTTAATTGCATCATTCCCAAATATCTCATAAACAGATTTCTCGTTATTATAAACGGCTTCAGTAGCCTCTATTAACCTTTCCCTTAAAATAGGATTTTCAAGATAGGCTTCAGCTTCATCCCTACCTCTTATTCCAAAGTATTCAGCATTGTAACTACTGCCTAACCCCACCATTTGAGGGAAGATAAACCATATCCAATGGGTTTTCTTCTTTCCAGCTTTAATTTCTTCTAAAGCTGTTTCATAAGTATCCCACTTGTTTTGGGCTGTAATGAAGCGATTTAAGCCCTCACACACAGCTCTTATTGTAGGAACAAAATCTTCTCTAAATCGACCTGTTTCTCTGTCGACTAATAAGTCTCTGTCCCCTAAAGCTAACCAATCGGCAGTTTTGTTGATGAATTCTTTATTTGTATTATCTTTCTTACTCATTTAGACCTACGTTTTAAAAGTTTGCCCCCATTATATAGAAAGGGATTCATCTAGGATAGCTGTCGCAGATACTGCAAAGGTAAGAATTTGAAAGCAAATCACAACGCATTAATAATTCTGTGTTGAAGTCGTTGGGATTACTGTGGCGGGGCCAAACCATGTGCGTCGAAAAAACGAGGCTTTGTCCGATGCTGGCCGTTTCTGATGGGCCGGAATGATGTCGTAGCCGTAGTCGCCCCGGTGTGGAGTGATAAGCCTGGCCGGCACGAGGCTCTCGCCTTGCTGGATATGGGAGAGTGGGATGTAGACAGCACGCTGTTGTGCCCTATGTCCGAACTGCACGGCCTCTTTATCGCAGGCCCACAAGCATTCCGGCGTCCATGTCCGGTGGTTGTTTCGTTTAGGGTTGGCGGGGTGGGGGACTGTTGTCGGCGTGGGCGTCTTTTTGAGTCTTTCGTCGGTGAGTCGGGGGGCGTCGTGTGTGGGTGCGTAGGAGTCGTCCTCGGAGCAGGCGAACCGTGTGCCTGCTGCGGGCGGCGAGCTGCCCAATGAGGCATGCAGGCGCGCGTGGGCTGGCAGGGGTTACAACTTTTTAACTGACAGTGCTTGTCTATAAGCATAGAAATGCCGACCTTTGCGCCGGTTTTTGAACAGCTGGAATGTAGGGCTGGCTTCCGTCCCATCTCGCCGCCTCTTTCGGCAAGTCCGCCATCGGGCGGGGCTTTCGGGACAATGGGGCCGACACGCTTCGCCCCTCACCCCCTTTCCTCGCAGCCGCGACACGCTCACAAGGTCTGTCTTTTTTGTGTCGCGCGATTCCGGCGTAAAAGAAGAAGCATGAAAATAACGAAACTGATTTTTTTCCTAATGACAATGGTGGCGTCCGTCCTCGCTGCGGATGCTCAGCAGGTCGGCGACGCTACCTATTATTCCAACCGGCTTCACGGGCGATACACGAGCGACGGCTCCCGCTATCATCGCGACAGCCTCACCTGCGCCCACAAGACGTATCCCCTCGGCACGTATCTGAAAGTGCGTAACGCCCGCAACGGTCAGGAGGTAATAGTCAAGGTGACGGACCGCGGCCCCTACCGCCGGGGGGCTATCGTGGATCTTTCCTATGCCGCCGCCAAGGAGATCGGCATGATCGCAGCCGGGGTCGTCCCGGTCGAGGTGGAGCGGGTGGAATCGCCAGCCGGTTACTTGGCCGCTTCTGAGGGCGAGACGCTCAGACTGCCGGAGCTCCGCGTGCGTGACGCCGCAACGGGCGAGTATTACACCGTGTCGGAATGGGCTCGCCGGAATGAGGAGGAAAAGGCGCGGGCTCGCGAGGCGGAAGCCGCGCGCCAGCGTGCACGCTACACGGCCAAGGCTCAGAAGGAGAAGCGGTGGCGCGTTCTGGCTGACAAGGTGACGGCCCAGAACGCCTTGAAGGGTTCGGCTTCGACGGGGTTGTTCCGCCGCAGCGCAGCACCCGTGCAGTGATGTCGGGAGTGCGGAGCGGCGGGACGTGTCCTGCCGCGTAGGACCACGCCTTGTGGGCGACAATTCCGGAGAGGCTATACGCCGCGGGGTTGTCGCCCCGCATGATTTTTCCGGCAGATAGTATTGTTATTTCACCCATATGCAAATTTTCAAGATATGAGCAAGAAGATGAAACCCGCCACACTTTGTGTGCAGGCCGGCTGGACGCCGAAAAACGGCGAACCACGCGTGCTGCCCATTTACCAGAGCACAACGTTCAAATACGATAGTACGGAACAGATGGCTCGTCTGTTCGATCTCGAAGAGTCGGGCTATTTCTACACGCGCCTGCAAAATCCGACGAACGACGCTGTCGCCTCGAAGATCGCACAGCTCGAGGGCGGCGTGGCTGCCATGCTGACGTCAAGCGGTCAGGCTGCCAATTTTTATGCAGTCTTCAACCTCTGTGAGGCTGGCGACCATTTTATCGCTTCGAGTACGATTTACGGCGGCACATTCAACCTCTTCGGCGTGACGATGAAGAAGATGGGCATCGCCTGTACGTTCATCGACCCAGACTGGACCGACGAGGAGATCGAAAAGGCCTTCCGCCCGAACACCAAGTGCTTTTTCGGCGAGACCATCTCGAATCCCGGCGGCCATGTGTTCGACATCGAGCGTTTTGCCCGTATCGCTCACAAGCACGGCGTCCCACTCATCGTGGACAACACGTTCGCCACGCCTGTTCACTGCCGTCCCTTCGAGTGGGGGGCCGACATCGTGACCCACTCGACGACCAAGTACATGGACGGTCACGCCACGGCTGTAGGCGGCGCCATTGTGGACAGCGGCCACTTCGACTGGATGGCTCATGCCGACAAGTTCCCCGGGCTCTGCCTGCCCGACGAGAGTTATCATGGCCTGACTTATGCCGAGGCCTTCGGCAAGGGCGCGTATATCACGAAGGCTACTGCCCAGCTCATGCGCGACCTTGGATCCATCCAGAGCCCCGAGAACGCCTTTCTGCTCAACCTCGGGCTCGAAACGCTTCATCTGCGCATGAAACGCCACTGCGAGAACGCACAGCGGGTGGCCGAATTCCTGCAAGCCGATCCGCGTGTGGCATGGGTCAGCTATGCCGGTCTGCCGGGTGACAAGTATTATGAGCTGGGCCGGAAATATCTGCCCGAGGGAGGATGTGGCGTCATTGCCTTCGGGCTGAAAGGTTCGCGTGAGGATACCGTCCGGTTCATGGACCACTTGAAGCTCATTTGTATCGTGACGCACGTGGCCGATGCCCGCACCTGTGTGCTCCATCCCGCCAGCCACACACACCGCCAGCTCAGCGACGAACAGCTCGTCGAGGCTGGTGTGCGTCCCGACCTCATCCGTCTTTCGGTGGGCATTGAGGACGTCGACGACATCCTTGCCGATTTGAGCCAGGCGCTTGACGAACTGGCCTGATCGTCATCTGATACATCCAGAGACAAAGCACCCGTTTCCACAAGAGGGAGACACAAGTCCTCCTGCGTGCGGAAACGGGTGCTTTGCCGTTTTTGACGGACAGCCGTCCGCTTTTTCCTCTCAGCAGGCCGGCGCCTGCTCTTCGGCCCAGCGGGCTTTATTCTCTGAGAGCCAGGGACGCAGCGTCCGCCTGCCGTTCCCAATCAAGCAGAAAGCGCTTGGCTGCGAGACCGCCTCCGAAGCCCGTCAGGCTGTGGTCGCTGCCGATGACCCTGTGGCAGGGAGCGAAGATCGAAATGGCATTGGCGCCGCTGGCGTTTGCCACAGCGCGTACGGCCGTGGCGAGGCCGAGGCGCCGGGCCAGTTCGCTGTAAGAAACCGTGTGGCCATAGGGAATTTTGAGCAGCTCTGCCCAGACTTCCTTTTGGAACGGCGTGCCCACGAAGAGCAGGGGGATGTCGAACGTATGGCGCTGTCGGGCAAAGTATTCGTCAAGTTGATGCGCAGCCTCGCGGGTGACGTCGCTGCCGCCCGTGGTGTATTCCGCAGCGAGCGCCCGTTGCAGCCGGCGGGCGATTCGTCCGGGATGTTTCTCGACAATCCAATTGCAAAGGCAGAGACTCCCGTCGTACGACCCGAGTAACAGGTCGCCGCAAGGCGAACAGTAGGGTTGGATGGATATCGTTTTTTTCATCTCTTTGTCTGTGTCTGAGGAGGTCCGGCTGCTTTTTCTTCCGGGTGTACGGAAGGTTGCCGGGGGAATGCGATGTTACGGTAGCAAAGATACGCAAAGGAAAGAGCCGGGGAAAGAAAAAGCCCGCTTTTTCGCAGACCTGTCAGGGCCGCCTCCCCGCTTCGTGCGGAAAGTAGGTGATTGCCAATAAGGGAAAGGGCCGAAAGGCGCATAAAAACCGTAGTCATGGCACATGGCGGTGAAACGGTTCAGTCCTGAGTGATTTTGTATTACTTAATCAAACTTTCCCTTTTTTCTTACGGAGGAAAGTCCTAATTTTGCCCACCATAACCATAAAAGTTAAACGGGGAAGTTGTGTTCAAGTCAGGCCGTCACGAGCAGTAGATAGGCTCAGTCTTGCCTTTTGGACGCTCTTTTCAAATATAGTTTAACCTTATTCTTAGAGATATTACGGTCCTTCAATAAAAAGCATGACAGCATATATGACAAGCGATACGATTTGTGCGCCCGCCACAGCATCGGGCGGCGCGTTGTGCGTAGTCCGTGTGGCGGGTCCGGAAGCCATCACTGTGGCCGACAGGGTCTTTACGCCCCGGCATGGGGAAGCCCTGCGCGGGCGGGCAGGTTACACGCTGGTTTTTGGTGATGTGCGGAGGTCCGACGGCAGCCTGGTCGATGAAGTCGTGGTCAGTGTCTTTCGTGCGCCGCATTCCTATACTGGCGAGGACAGCGTGGAGATTTCGTGCCATGGATCGGCCTACATCGTGAGTGAGCTTATGACACGGTTGGTTGAAGCAGGCTGTCGCATGGCCCGTCCGGGTGAATTCACCGAGCGGGCTTTCCTGAACGGGAAAATGGACCTCAGCCAGGCCGAAGCGGTGGCCGACGTGATAGCCTCGACATCGCGCGCGGCGCACCAAGTGGCCATGAGCCAGATGCGCGGTGGATTCAGCAGGGAGTTGACTGCATTGCGCGACCGACTGTTGCACTTTGCTTCGCTGATGGAGCTGGAACTTGACTTTTCAGACCATGAGGATTTGGAGTTCGCAGACAGAAGCGAACTGTTGGCGCTCGCCGAAGAGATTGAAGGGGTCATAGGGAAACTGGCCAGTTCGTACCGGGCCGGTAACGTGATTAAGAACGGAGTGCCGGTGGCCATTGTTGGAGAGACAAACGCAGGAAAGTCCACATTGTTGAACGCCTTGTTGGGTGAGGAAAGGGCCATCGTGAGCGAGATGCATGGCACGACGCGCGACGTCATCGAGGACACGGTGACGCTCGACGGCGTGATGTTCCGCTTCATTGACACGGCAGGGCTCAGGCAGACCACAGACGTGGTGGAGAACATGGGCATTGGCCGTACGTACGAAAAAATGGAGCAAGCCGCTGTGCTGCTGTGGGTGGTGGACGCCACGGACGTCACGGCCGCCACACGCTTGCAGTCCGAAATCCTCGCGCGAGCAGGGGACACTCCCCTTCTCGTCTTGTTCAATAAGTGCGACAAACTCAGCCTGCCAGAGCGCCAGGACGTGGCCGCACGTTTCGAGAGCATAGGAGCCGGCCGGTTATTCATCTCCGCCCGCGAAGGAACACATATCGACGAATTGCGCCGAATGTTGGTGGAGGTAGCTGCTTTGCCCGACCTGTCGCAGGACGCGGTCGTCGTCACCAACGCACGACACCATGAGGCGCTTTTGTGTGCGTATGACGCCATCCACCGAGCCCATGAAGGCATCGTACGTGGCCTTTCGGGCGACTTCGTCAGTCAGGACATCCGTGAGTGCATCCATCACCTCAGCGACATCGCCGGCGACGTGACATCAGAGAGCATACTTCAAAACATATTCAGTCGTTTTTGCATCGGCAAATAAATAATTGATTATCAAATAGTTAAATTGATTACAATCGATTAATATGGCGCTCTTTACGGGCGCCTTTTTTGTTGCTCAAGTATCGTTGATAATCGTTGCTAAGCCTTTTTACGCCATTTTTTGTACCTCCTGTGTACCTCACCACGAAAATCCGAGGATTATCGTTGGCAAGGTCGTGGAGAATGTTGACTATGGTTGACAATAGTTTACGATGGTTGACAAAAAACAGGAGAAATGAAGGAGAATTAACCCCTAAATATTAAGTAAAAATGGCAACTAGTAACTTTAGAATTAAAAAGATTTGTGAATGGTGCGGTAAAGAATTCGAGGCTCAGAAAGTTTCTACGAGGTTCTGTTCACACAGGTGTGCAAATTTTGCCTATAAACGGGCTATACGCACAAAACGAGTGCAGACAACAGAGTCACAAACTCAAGTTCAGAAAGCTGAACGCATCATTGAAGACATTAAGGAGAAGGAATATCTTTCCTTTTCAGAAACAGGACGTCTGTTAGGTCTATCTCGCCAAGCTATCTATACCATGGTAAAGGCTGGTCACCTTAAAGCGTCTAAAATTAGCAGTAGGCTTTCATTTATCAGGAGAGCTGATATTGATGCTATGCTTCAAAATAAGCCTTATCAATATCGAATGCCCAAAGATACAATCCCCATCACAGACTTCTATACCACCAATGAGATTAAAGAGAAATTCGGTGTCAAAGATTCCTGGATATTTCATATAGCTAAAGAGCATAATATCCCTAGGACATTTAACCGTGGTAAAACCTATTGGAGCAAAAAGCATATTGATGACTACTTTGCAAAGAAAGCTCCCGATCCTGAAATCAAGGAATGGTACAGCACGCAAGATATGCAAGAGAAGTTCGGTATGACACTAACGGCCATTTATTCTTTTGTATCAAAGAATGCCATTCCCAAAAAGAAAGTCGGCATCATGGTGTACTACTCCAAAAAGCATGTGGACATTGCCAAAGGTCTCATAGCTCCCGAAGAGCCCAAATACTACACCATTGCCGAAGCAATGGAACGATTCAAACTGACACGTGATCAACTCTACCATTATGTGAAATACCATAATATTCCCCGTATCAAGGTCGGTAAATATACCAAGATCCTGCGGGCAGAGCTTGACAAGTTCTTTGAGCCTCCA
>HF989129.1 GCA_000431275.1 Prevotella sp. CAG:755
AGAATTCTGTTGCATTTGCAAGTTGAATTCAGCAGTGAATAAGATAAGTGTGTCTTTTTTATTGAACGTTGCAAATATAGCGTTTTCTGCAATGTAAAGTTTAATTTCATCCGCAAAAAAAATATATATATTTAACTTTTAGACGCTTTCCGCACACTGCCGGTTTACAGTCACGCTTTACAAGGTATTCCTGCCCGGGCGCACGAAATCACATCCCATACGGTCTCCAAAACAGACAGGACGACAGGAAAAACAGACAGGGCGCCCGGAGAGACAGTCGCTGCGACCGTTTCTCCGGGCACCCTGACAGACTGTCAGACCGGCAATGCGGAAACGTCTTTCACTGGCTGTGCGGCCAGAAGCGTGCCGTCTCGTCAACTACCTGGCCGTCGCGACCGACACGGTAAAAGCGTTGGTTGGTCGTCGGACGGTCGAGCGGACCGAGGGCAGCGACATAGGGACCGAGCTTGACGTAGTCGAACACGCCGTCGAACATCTCGGCCGGCACCACGTCCCGCCCGGAATACCACCCCGTCCGAAGCTTCGGCCAACGACGCCGGACATGGACGGCCAAGCTCCGCACACCCGAAGGGTCGGCGTCGCCACCCATAAAGCCGACGCACGTGATGAGCCCATCAAGGCCATCCAGAAGGGCGTCGAGCCGGGCGGAAGTCAGTTCGTCGCCTGCATCCGTCTGCAAATAGGCGCTGTGGCATCCCGGACAGGCATTGGGACACCCCGACAGGTTGATGGCGAGCGCCACCTCGTCGGGAAACTCGCGGAAGACTATGTCATGATTTGCGTATCGCACCATCTCTCTGTCCTCCCCCACTTATACTTCCGCCTCGACCGGCTCTGTGGCTTCCGCCGGGAGCACGTGGGCATAGTGACGCCGGGCTGCTTCGCGCTGACGGTCGAGCGAAAAGTTCGACACTCGTTTCAGGTAGCCGATGACGCGCGTCAAGTAGTCAACATCGCGGCTGTGGCAGTGCGGGCATTCCTGCAAATAACGTTTGTCGATATGCCCGCACTGGTTGCAGAGCGTGTTGGGAATGTTGAAGGTGAAGTAGTTACATCCCTCACGGGCCGCCACACGCAGGAGCTGCCGATACTGCGGCTGGCTGAGGTGGGCGTCGAGGTTGCAGTGGAGCGCCGACCCTCCGGTCAGGTGGGCGATGTAGCGGCGGCCGTGAAGGCGGAACTTGTCGAGCACGGTGGTGTTCTCGTCTTCGACCACGTAAAAATAGCTGTTATAGCAGTCACGCGGCACGTAATATCCGTCCTCCCTGTCCCACCGGGCGTGTTTCACGCCGACGTTCTCGGCAGGAATCATCTCGCAGTTGAACATCAGGTCGCGCGTGCGGTATTTCCGGTTATAGCGTTCGACGAGTCCCAGCACCTCCTGCACGAAAGCCTCGTAGTCCGGATTGTCGGAGATAGTAAGCCCGAGGCTTTCAGCCGCTTCGACCAGTCCGTTCACCCCGACGGTCAGGTATTGCCGCGAGAGGTTGATGTAGCCTGCGTCGAAGAGAGGAAGCATCCCCTTGGCCTGCAAGTCACGCAGATTGGCGTCGTAGGCCGTCTGCACCTTATGGACGAGATCGACCACCTCTTCGAGGAACTCGACGTAAGGCCTTCCCTCACGCGTGGCCTGCTGCACGCAGCGGTTCAGGTTGACCGTCAGCACGCTTTTCGACCCCGTCGAGACGCCTCCGGCGCCGAGGGTGTAGCTGAAACCGTTATCCTGGATTTCATTGCGCAAGCGGCAGCACGAAGCGAGGCTGTCGGCGTTGTCGCTCATGTAAGTGAAGAACGAGTGGCCGGCGGCATACATCTCGGCGGTCAGTTCGGCATAGGCCGTGTCGGCGACGTCGCCGTCGCGTGTCAGCAGGGCCATCGTCTCGACCGGGAAGGTGAGCACAGTCTTTGTCCGCTCGGCGTTGAACCAGCGCATGAACCGGCGTTGCAACCAGTCGACCCCGTCCCAATGCGGCCGCGTCCCGTCGGGAAAGACGAAATCGCCGAAAAGGCTGTCGAAGTAGTTGTGGTCGTAATAAGAGATGTTCCAGAACACGGCCTGGAAGTTACGCGCGCCGGTCGGCTGGTTGATGGAATAGACGATTTGCTCGAAACAGTCGGTGACCACCTTGTCCAACGTGCGGCGGCGCAGCGAAAGGTCCACGACCTCATCGGCCCGGCAGAAGTAGTCCTGGCCATACTCGCGTTCGAGGAAATAATTCATATAGAGGAGGAACTCGGGCGTGGCGCAGGCCCCGCTCAGCATGGAAGAGACGATGAACACCATGTTGACGAACCCGCCGCAAAAGGATTTGAGGTTGGTGGGAGCGGTGGAGTTTCCGCCGACATCACGGGTACCGTTGAGCAGCCAAGGGTACATCGTGATCGACGCGCAATAGTTGGCAAGGCTCGTCTCGTCGTTCTTATATATATAATGGTGCTCCAAGAGATAAAGGTAACGCTCGGCGGTGGCTTTGCCATAGAGTTGCCGGATACGGTCGCAGAGCAAGCGGCGATTCAGCCGGATGAAGCCCTGTTTGGGCAGCTCGGCGATGAGCGTGGCGATGTTTTTGTTTTCGACATTGGCGTTGGCGTCATACTTTGAACCGGTTGCGGGATTGACCGAGTTGCAGTAGTCCATAAGGAAACGGAGCTTGTCGCGCACCTCGCGGTCCTCGGTATGCCGCTGGCGGTAGAGCATGAACGACTTGGCCACGGCGTAATGGCCGGTGGCCATGAGGGCGGTCTCGACTTGGTTCTGGATGTCTTCGACACTCATCCCGTTGCAGAAGGTCAGGCGGCCGTAGATGGCGTCGAGCGTTTCGGCCTCAGGGACGCTGCCTACGGAAGCAAAGGCTTTGAGCACGGCCCGACGGATCTTGCCGGGCGAAAAAGCGGCGCGGCTTCCGTCGCGCTTGGTAATAGTCAGGTGGTCGGCTGGCATAATAAACAGACTTTTGACCAGTAGTGGGGAAATGAAACATCAAGCCGACCGCACACGGCATCCGCCGCACTTCCACCTTTCGGGCGGCTTCCGGCGGCAGCACCTCACAACGGACTTAACTCCCGAAGCCGTTGGGCAGCGACTCATCTCGGCGGCAGGTCTTCTGACTCGTCCCACGCTCCGAAACGCCTTCCCACCGGCCCGCGGTGCCGGCAGTGGCTGTCTTGTTTCGACGTACAACGGGACTCACAGCAGCGGGTACTGTCGCCGGCTCTCACGGCGTTCCCTCTTGGCCGGACAGCAACGTCCGGACCGCCTTCGCCGACAAAATTACGGAAAACTTTTGTACACCGTATGAATGGATTGTTTATTTTTTCAGAAAACTTTTTCAAAAATCACTCCGTTAAAGTTTTCCTTTTTGGATAACTTCGAGAGAATACAGACATACCCATCCCTCCTCCGTACAGGTAGATTGGGCGACCGCAAACCGAAGCCATGAACACGGACGCACGGACTGCACTTACGGAACGGCTGACAGAAAATCCTGTCAGCGTATCCGATTTTTTTATCGTACTGACAGAAAGAACGAGACCGCGAATTGTTCTCACGGAACAGCGGACAGCGGGCTGCACCAACAGACCAAAACGCAGGCGCCGCCGCAGTTGGTTTGCCCAACTGCGGCGGCGCTTATGCAGAACGGCGGTAGCGGACGGGGCTTACCGCTTGGCGTATTCTTCGAGGCCGGCTTCGAGGAAGTCGACGTACTTCTGTACGTCCTCGTCGTAAGAATAGGCACCTTGCAAGGGCTTTCCTTCATTGTCCAAAAGGACATAGAACGGCTGGGCGTTGGCGCCGAACTTCACGCGTTGGAGGTAGCTCCACTTGTCGCCGATGGTGCGCAAAGTGACGTCCTGACCGTTCTCGCGGACGACGAGCGGCTCGGACAGGCGGGTCTTGTCATCGACATAGAGGGAGATGAGGACGTATTTCTCACGTATGAGCCGCGACACGGACGGGTCGCGCCAAACGGCCAGCTCCATCTTCCGGCAGTTCACACAGCCGTGACCGGTGAAGTCAATGAGCACCGGCTTGCCCACACTGGCGGCATAGGCCATCCCGGCGTCGTAATCCTTGAACTGGGCTTCGACCTCCGACTGACGGTCGAGGTTGAAATCCTGCGTCGACATAGGCGGCGCAAAGGCGCTCACGGCCTTCAACGGCGCTCCCCACAGACCCGGCACCATGTAGACTGCAAAAGCCAGCGACACGAGGCCGAGGAAGAAACGGGGCACACTGGTGTGCGTCGCGTCGTCGTCATGCGGAAACTTCAACTTGCCCAACAGGTAGAAACCCAGCAGGGCAAAGATGACGATCCAAAGCGCAAGGAACGTCTCGCGGTCAAGCAGATGCCAGCCATAGGCCAAGTCGGCCACGGAAAGGAACTTCAAGGCAAACGCCAGCTCCAGGAAGCCGAGCGTCACCTTGACCACGTTCATCCAGCCTCCGCTCTTGGGGGCGCTTTTCAGCCATGTGGGGAAGAGGGCGAAGAGTGTGAACGGCAGGGCCAGGGCGATGGCAAAGCCCAACATACCGATGGTCGGCGCAAGAATGCTACCCGACGTGCTCACCTCGACGAGAAGGAAACCGATGATAGGCCCCGTGCAAGAAAACGAAACGAGCGACAGCGTGAAAGCCATAAGGAAGATGCTCAGCAAGCCGGTCGTAGCCTCAGCCTTGCTGTCGACCTTGTCGCTCCAAGATGAAGGCAGCGTGATCTCAAACCCGCCAAAGAAGCTCGCCGCGAACACTACGAGCATCAGGAAGAAGAAAATGTTGAACACGGCGTTGGTCGAGAGGTCGTTCAGTGCGCTCGCACCGAAAAGCGAGGTGATGATGACGCCCAGGGCGACGTAGATGACGACTATGGCGGCACCGTATGTCATCGCATCGCGGATGCCGCGTCGACGGCTTGACGAACGTTTCAGGAAAAAGCTGACCGTCATTGGGATAATGGGCCACACACAGGGAGTAAAGAGCGCCACGAGCCCTCCGGCAAAACCAAGGAGGAACACCATCCACAGCGCGCGGTCGGAAGCAGACGTACCGTCGCCAAAGGCGCGCAACTCTTCGACAACAGGCTGCCAAAGGACGGTCGTCGCGACGGAATCGGCAGGAGCGACGGCTATCGCTTTCATTGCAGCATTGACGGTGTCGGCAGCAGCGGCCGTGTCGGCCATCGCGGCGGGACCGTTCAGGATGGCCGGACCGGAGGTTTTCGCCGTTTCGACAAGTCCTTCGGCGGGAGTGGCGGAAGCCTTTGCCTCTGACGAGGCGGCTTTCGGGCCGTCAGTCCCGATGAGCGAAGCGTCGACGTTGGTCGGCGGCAGGCAGTTCTGGTCGTTGCAGGCGCCGTAGGTGAGATAGCCTTTCACGACATAATCAGACGCCGTCAGCCGGACACGCTGGGTAAATGTGCATGAACCTTCGAAGTAACGCACCGGCATGTCGAATATGGCGTCGTGCTTGTTGCGCTCACCAGCACCCGCTTTGAGGCTGCCGACGAGTTCGGCACCCTCAATCTTGTCGACGCCGAACGTGGCCGACGTGGGGCCACCGTCGCCAAGGCCGGTTGAATAAACGTGCCAGCCAGCCGAGATGGTACCCGAGAATACAATGTCGACCTCCGTGGCCGACACGCGCTTGCAGTTCACCGTAAACTTGACCGGATTCTGCATCTGCGCCCACGCAGGCAAAGCCACAAAGGCCAGCAACAGGGTCAGGAAAGATAAGAACCGTTTCATAGGACTAAGGTGTTACGTAAAACTTGAGTTCAACTTATAAATGCAACTTTTTGGG
>HF989130.1 GCA_000431275.1 Prevotella sp. CAG:755
CGGGAGAGTAGGTCGCCGCCTTTTTTATGGATAGTAAGATCCCGTCCCCCTCACAGGCCGAGCGGCCCGAGGGGGACGGGATTCTTTTTTGCGGCGTGACGGCGTGCCGTCCCTGTCCTCTTCCTCCCCGCGCAGGTGGCGGCGGACCTTCCGCGCAGGCAGGGGACCTGTATACCGGCGTTTAGAGTAATTTATGCCTCCAATTATATAGTAAAATCGATTTCTAGTTGTCGTGTCGGCTTGATTTCCTTTCTACCTTTTTTCAAGTTGGAACAAGATCTTGATAGTTTTTCTTTCAATCAGTTTAATTCAATAAAATAGCGGTATCTTGATTGTAACTGTCTGGAATGGCTTTGGTGCATTCTCCGATGGACTTATTCGGCTTATCCTTTGACCGATGTAGCGAAGTGAGTGAGAGTTTCCGTTGTTTTCGAAGGCAGTTGGCTGTGTGGATGTCACAGCGCAGAGAGAAGGACCGTTGGTATGTACTAACTGTCGAAGAGATTTTGTCGTGACTTGCTTTTCTGCACGCTATATTGGAAATACCTAAAGTGAGCGGCAGGGAGTAGGTCTGTCCTGGCATCGTGAGTCGTCTGCCATGTCAATTTATTCACCTTTTCTTCTTTGCATCAACTGTGATATTCCGGGAAAGCACTATCTTTGTAGACATGAAACCGCCTGTGGGGCGTATCATGTCGAAGTTGAACTTAAAATATAATGCTATGCTTACAGCTGAAGACAGGAAACAATTAGAGGAAAAAGGTATTAGTGAAGGCCTTTTGAATGAACAATTGGCTTGTTTCAGAAACGGTTTTCCATATTTGAAGCTGAGTGCTCCAGCCTCCGTTGAGAAAGGTATCTTGCAATTGAGTGAAGAAACCTCCATCTACGAGGATATGTGGGAGAAATACGTGGGAGAAGGACACAAGGTGGTCAAGTTTGTCCCGGCTTCTGGCGCAGCAAGTCGCATGTTCAAGAACATGTTTGCGTTCTTACAGGCGGAATACGACGTGCCGACGACGGATTTCGAAAAAAAGTTTTTTGAGCAAGTCCACCGCTTCGCTTTCTTTGACGATCTTGACGCAGCGTGTGTCCGCCTGTATGAGAAGCATGTGGATGAACTTGTCGCAGCAAGGGCATTCAAGCCTGTTGTGTCGGCATTGCTCGAAAAAGAGGGATTGAACTACGGCCAGCTCCCCAAAGGACTGTTGAAGTTCCACCGGTATACGAACGGCGCAAGAACGCCGCTTGAAGAGCATCTGGTAGAGGGTGCTTTGTATGCCCAAATGGCAGGTGGAAGCGTGCATATGCACTTCACTGTATCGAAGGAGCACCGTGCGCAGTTCGAACAGTTGGTGGCAGAGAAGTCTGTCGAGTATGCACAGAAATTCGGTGTAACCTACGATATCTCTTTTTCCGAACAGAAAAGCGCTACGGACACTGTGGCTGTGACGCTTGATAACGAACTTTTCCGCGACGATAGCGGGCGTTTGGTTTTCCGTCCCGGCGGACACGGTGCCCTTATCGAGAATTTGAATGACCTTGACGCCGATGTGGTCTTTATTAAAAACATTGACAACGTGGTGCCCGACCGCTTGAAGAGTACTACTGTTACTTACAAGAAAGTCATTGCCGGTGTGCTTGTGCAGTTGCAGCATCAAGCTTACGATTACCTCCGCAAATTGGATAGCGGCATGTATAGCATGGATGAACTTCTCGAGATGCTACAGTTTGTCCAAAAGAAGTTGTTCTGTAAGAATCCGAGTACCAAAACGCTTGAAGATACAGAACTGGCCATCTATCTGCGTCAGAAACTTAACCGACCTATTCGCGTGTGTGGCATGGTGCGTAATGTCGGTGAACCCGGTGGTGGACCGTTCTTGGCCTACAATCCAGACGGAACTATCTCTCTGCAAATTCTTGAAAGTTCACAGATTGACATGTCAGATCCCGAGGCAAAAGCCATGTTCGAGAGAGGTACGCATTTCAATCCTGTGGATTTGGTTTGCGGTGTACGCGATTACAAGGGAGGTAAGTTTAATCTTCCGGATTACGTCGACAAGGCGACGGGATTCATCTCGCAGAAATCGAAAAACGGCCGCGAGTTGAAAGCACTCGAGCTTCCAGGTCTTTGGAATGGTGCGATGAGCAATTGGAATACGGTTTTCGTTGAAGTGCCTTTGGAGACATTTAATCCTGTTAAAACAGTCAACGATTTGCTCAGGGAGCAGCATCAGTAAGTTCAAGCTTTCTTATAGCTTGAGAAAAAAACTTTCCCCACGTAATGGCTGCCATTACGTGGGGAAAGTTTTTTGGTGAGATATGAAGCTGGTTTTACGATCAGCACAGTTTCATTGCAATGGCTCAACGTCTTTCAAGAAATGGGCGATATCGCTGTCGCTGGGGGCATAGTCCACCAAGTCGCCGGCGAGGAAGCGGTCGTAGCTGGCCATGTCGATTAGGCCGTGGCCAGAGAGGTTGAAGAGAAGCACTTTCTTTTCGCCGGCTTCTTTGCACTTGATGGCTTCGCGGATGGTAGCGGCGATGGCGTGGCAGGATTCCGGTGCGGGAACTATTCCTTCGGCCTGTGCAAATAGTACACCCGATTTGAAACTTTCAGTTTGCTGGATGTCGACTCCTTTCAGATAGCCGTCTTTCAGCAGTTGTGAGATGATGACGCCCGCACCGTGGTAGCGGAGACCGCCGGCGTGGATATTGGCTGGCATGAAGTTATGTCCGAGTGTGAACATTGGCAACAAGGGCGTGTAACCACTCTCATCACCGAAGTCGTATTCGAATTTTCCGCGCGTCAGTTTGGGACATGAGGCCGGTTCGGCGGCGATGAATTCCGTCTTCTTGCCTTCAAGGATATTGTGGCGCATGAACGGAAATGCGATGCCGCTGAAATTGGAGCCACCGCCGAAGCAGGCAATCACTTTGTCGGGATATTCGCCGGCCATTTCCATCTGTTTCTCGGCTTCGAGACCGATGATGGTCTGATGAAGAGCAACGTGGTTCATGACGGAACCGAGGGCGTACTTGCAGTTTGGTGTGGTGCGCGCCAGTTCGATGGCCTCGGATATGGCTGTTCCTAGTGATCCGTTGCATGTGGGGTCGACGGTGAGGATGTCCTTGCCTGCCCTCGTCGACATTGAAGGGCTCGGTGTTACCTGCGCGCCGAACGTCTGCATCAGCGAACGACGGTAGGGTTTTTGCTCGTAGCTGATCTTTACCATATAGACGGCGAGTTCCAGCCCGAACACACTGCAAGCGTAAGCTAGGGCAGTGCCCCATTGCCCGGCTCCTGTTTCGGTCGTGACGTTGGTCACACCTTCTTTCTTGCAATAGTAAGCCTGTGCCAAAGCCGAGTTGAGCTTATGCGATCCGACAGGGCTGACGCTCTCGTTCTTGAAGTAGATGTGCGCTGGTGTGTCGAGCGCTTTCTCCAAGCCATAGGCACGGACGAGCGGTGTGGAGCGATAGTATTTGTACATCTCGCGCACCTCTTCGGGGATGTCTATCCAAGCGTGCGTCTGGTCGAGTTCCTGACGTGCACATTCCTCGTTGAATATCGGGAACAAGTCTTCTGCATGCAGGGGCTGGTGGTTGGCAGGATTCAGCAGCGGCATGGGTTTGTTCACCATGTCGGCCTGGATGTTGTACCACTGTGTGGGGATTTCTTTTTCGGTCAAAAGAAATCGTTTCGTCTTTGTTTCCATGTTTTATCGGTTAGGGATAACGGAGCAAAAGTAGTAAAAAAACAGCAAGCAGACCTACTTTTTGATTATTTTATAATGAGAGGACTGTGCATGACGAGTTCTGTGCATACGGCCAAGGTGGTACAGCCGATGAACAGGTAGGCGTTGGCGCGTCGCCGGCGGACCAACCATAGCGTGGCTGCAACAATGGTGGCATAAGCCATGACTACTCCTGCCGTCGACGGTCTGAACGTCAAATAGGCATAAGGCCATGACGCGATGGCGCCCATTGCCGCGTTCATGGCTTCGGCAGTCCATCCCATGGTGTGTCCGATACAGTCCTGTACAGGGTCGGCCGGAATGATGAAAAAAGGAATGGCCAGTACGAGTATGGCCGTCGAAGCCGGAATGGCGACAAGGTTGGCCATGAGAAAGTAGAGTGGAACGGTCTGGAAATAGTATGCTACCAGCGGGGCAACCACGATTTGTGCGACGACGGGCAGCGTGACGAACGACGTGAGGAGGCGGGTGAGCCATGTGCCAGGTTCGGGCGTGAGCAGGGGAAGGATAAGCAGAATGGCGGCTACGGAGAGGAACGAGAGTTGGAAACTGACGTCGAAAAGCGCCATCGGTGCACAAAGCAAGATGAAAAAGGCCGCTGTGGCGAGGCTGTTGAACGATGCGTTCGGCCGTTGGCTCATGTCGGCCAGGCAGAGGATAGAGTACATTGTCGTGGAACGCACTAGTGACACCGGCAGTCCTGCCAGCAGTGCGAAGGCCCAGAGGCCTGCTATGGCGAGAAGGTGGCTGGCGGTGCGCGTGGTTCGGCGTGAGCATCTGTCGAGTACGAGCAGTTTGGCCACACCGAACAGAATGCTCAGATGGAGGCCTGAAAGAGAGAGCACGTGGCTGGCTCCGGTCTGGGAATAGGCGTCGCGCGTCGGGCGGTCAATTTCGCTGGTGTCACCCAAAGTCAAGGCTGTGATAACGCTTCGTCCGCTGCCTGCGACGTGATCGACGTATTGGTCGATAAGACGGTCGCGCAGACTGAGGGCAACAAGGCGCAACCGTGTGAACAGAGGGAGTGTGCTTCGCAGCGTATCGGCCTCAGATTCCGGGAGTAACTGCCATGAGTGTGCGGGGCAGAACGCTTGTCCGCTGATGCCGTGTCGGCGCAGATAGGTGGCGTAGTCGAACGTCGGGTCAGCCACGAAATTATATGGTGGTCTTATCGTTGTGCTGATTAGGAGAACTTGGCCGGCAGCCAGCGAGAGGGGGCGGATGTCGTGGCTCGTCGGGAGGCTGATGCGTACCAAACGTCCGTCGGACATCCCTCCTTTCAGGTATACTGTTGTGCTGACCGCCCGTGCGCTGGGCTTTGGGTTTTCGATGATGACGGCATATGTCGTCACTCTCGTGTGTTCCGGCCATGTTTTGGTCACCTTGTTATGGCTGTTGATGCACAACGCTGATCCCATGAAGAAAAAGAAAAGGAATGTGCATCCTCCGAAAGTTACCGATAGCCATGACCGTCGGAAAGAGGTCGGGCGATCCGACCACCATGCGCCGATGGCTGCCGCCGTCGCGACGAGGACAGCGCCCCAGAATCCGATGGCTCTGACCGCGCCACACCATTCGGCTGTTGCTATCCCTGCGGATAATGCCAGTGTAGGGCCGAGGACAGGGGTGTTGCGGAGCAGGCCGCCCGCAGCATTTAGCGCGTGCAAAGCGTTTTGAGGATACTGATTTCGGCTTGCGGGTCGTCAGCGCCGAATACGGCGCTCCCGGCCACCAGCACATCAGCTCCGGCCTCAGCTAGCAGCGGAGCCGTCGTGCGGTTCACACCGCCGTCGATTTCAATAAGCGCGTGCGACCTTGTGCGGTCCAGCAGGTCGCGCAGGCGGCGTGTCTTGTCGAGTGTGTGCTCAATGAACTTCTGGCCTCCGAAACCCGGGTTGACTGACATAAGCATCACCAAGTCGAGGTCGGCGGCGATTTCTTCGAGCAGGCATACCGGCGTGTGCGGGTTCAGTGTCACGCCTGCCATCATCCCTTCATCCTTGATTTGTTGGACGACGCGGTGCAAGTGCGTGCATGCCTCGTAGTGCACGTTCATCACGAGGGCGCCGAGTGCCTTGACTTGTTTGACGAATTTCTCAGGTTCAACAATCATCAGGTGCACGTCGAGGGGTTTGCGCGCCGTGCGGGCCATCGCTTGCATCACAGGGAAGCCGAACGAGATGTTCGGCACGAATACGCCGTCCATCACGTCGAGATGCAGCCAGTCGCATTCGCTTTGGTTCATCCGTTCGATGTCGCGGTCAAGGTTTCCGAAGTCGGCCGACAAGACCGAGGGGGCTATCATTGGGGGTTGCATGGGCTTTGAATGCTGTTTTGACAGCCGCAAAGGTACGAAAGTTTCAGACAATTAAGTTTGTTTTTCGGACAAAGCTTGACGCCGTATGACTCCTTGTGTACGCAAAAAAGCCAAGCCTCTCTTCCTATGGGCGAGCGGTCTCGTTGAGGAAGGAAAGGCTTGGCATGCTCTCGGGAATAATCTTAAAGTTGCGTGAACTCTATGTCATCCACAACGAGTTTCTGTTTCCCGAATGTGTAGAATCCCATTCCGCTGTAGCTGAGCGGCATGTAACGAACCTTCATGATGGGCATTCCATCGACGGTGAACGTGAGCTGGTTGCCGTCGCTTTCAAGTACCCACTCTTGGTCTACTTTCTTCATGTTCGTCCATTTCACACCTTGTTCTATGTGTCCTACGACAGTGCCGTTTTCGTATCGGTTGAAACTTACCATTTCGTTATTGAAAGTGAAACAATAAAAATTCCCGCCGTCGCGGTAATTAAAGACAAAACCGGCGATGCGGTCGGAAGCCAATTTGCCGATGTTGACGTGCGTGGTCACTTTGAATGGTTTGAGCACATCGAGCGGCGCGTAGGCGTGTGTTTCGAAAAAGGTGTTCTCACCTACTTTCGTGGCCACTCCGCTTGCGGCTGTCAGCAGGATGGAAAGCCCTTTCTTTTCTCCTTTTGATTCCACTGTCAGGACGCCTTGGTCGATGATGGCCGACCCGTTGTTGCTTTCATAAGCACATTCTGTCCATTCAAGCGAGTTGCTGTCGAATGTTTCTTTGTAAGTTTGTGCTTGTACGAATGTCGCTCCTACGCTGGCGACGAGTACGATGAGTAATGCTTTTTTCATAAGGTATGGTTTGATGGGTTAAGTTGTGGTCACAGGACTCGGTTTGCCAGAGTCAGAGGTTGCTCACCTTGCCGATGCGTGTTTGCAATTCTTGAATGATAGGTTCGAAATCCTTGGGGATGCGGTCGATTTCGGTGAACTCCCCATGGCGTGCAGCGGAAGCTCCGGCCACTTCTGACGACACCTTGATTTGGAATGCTACCTTGTCGGGCGTCGAGATGTCGCGGATGGTCACGCGATTGCGGATTTGCTTGTCAGAGAGGGAGAACTGTTTGTACTCCCAAGGCGTCTGAACGTATCCGCCATAGAAGTCTGTCGTCTGTATCTCTTGAAAATAATTGAGCAGGATTTGGTGCAGGAGTTTCCATGCCGCCGACACGTCGATTTTCTCGCCCTCTATTTTGTAGTACTGCGGGTCGATGTCGATGGTGAAGAACTTATTGACAATGCCCGACGCAGCCGATGCGCGGTAAAAACCGTCCTGTTGCAACGTAAAACTGACACTCGACCGCTTGTCTCCGCCATAGAATTTAGACAAAATGGGTGAATACTCGTTACATTCGCAACGGATGATAGCTACTTCTTTTTTCTTCGGTCGCGGAAACTCGGCATAGCCATATCCGGCAAAGGTGTTGTTGATGTAGATGGCAGCCTCCGAAGGCTGGACTGTAACTTTGATGGTTTTGCTCTTCTTTTGAGCTTCAACAGTGGCCGTGAAAAGCAGAAGGCCGGCAAGCAGGAATAAAAGTCTTTTCATATCATGCTGTATTTTAGGATTTTCAGTGTGTTAGCGGAATGTCTTTCCTCCGTCCGAATAGCGGTAATTGTTTGGTATAGTCAGGGTGTATGTGATTTCTTTTTTGCCTTTGACATAAAAACGGCGGCTATATACCTCTTGTCCGTCGCGACGGCAGGACACGGTGACGAACGTTGTGCCGCGCGGCAGGGTATAGCTCACCAAGTTGCGACCTGCGTATTCGTCATTGACAAAGATTTCAACGTCCGTCTGGTCACAAATAAAGTTGACTTTTTGTGTGGTGCTGCACGAAATCATGGCGCATACGGCGAGCAGTGCAGCGTGTCGGATGAGTTTCATAATTGTGTTGCTTTTGTCTCGCAGTGCAAAGGAACGTAAATTCCGCGTAGGCCGTGGCGTTCGGATGTGGCGGGTACGTCTACGATTTGTAGCGGAAAAGTCACAAGCCGTCTTTGTCCTCGACGAACAGGTGGAAGAAGTCGAAATCCAGCACGTCGGAGATGCGTTGAAGCAAGGCCGTGTCGATGCTTTCGCGTTTGAAGATCTTGTAGATGTTGGTGCGGTCGCAGTGGAGCTGTCCGGCGAGCCACGACGGGCTTCTGCCTTGTTCGCGGACTACGTGTTCAATGGCTTGGCCGATGTGTACTTTCATGGTGTTTGGCGGGTGTGGAATGTGTTTGGGATGTTCTAAAAAAAGTGCGGGCTCCTTGTTGAGCCTTCGAGGTATCGCCAATAACCTACACTTATAAAATCAATACAAAACAAACGTCAATAAAGAGCACTTAAAATCAGCTATTTACGTCTTATTTTGGTTGTTGAGGCTATCCCGATTTTGTCTTTGTTTTGGCGATTATTGGGCTATTTTTGTTACTCGTTTGTTACTCGCTTTTGTCGGGTAACAAAAAATGCCTATCTTCGTATTGGTAACAATTCAATATAGACATTATGGCAAAGAAAAAGAAAGCTGTAAAGGCCAAAGAGCCAATCAGACTACGTTTTAAGGAACTTGCAAACGGCAATAAAAGCCTATATCTGGATATTTACAGGGATGGCAAGCGAGTTTATGAGTTTTTGAAACTCTATCTTATCCCGGTGGCAGATGAAGCAGCCAAAGTAAGGAATGCAGAAATACTACGGGCGGCAAACGCTATCAAAGCCCAAAGGATAATAGAACTTGCCAACGATGAGGCAGGAATAACAAAGAGTTCCACCCGTTCAAAGATGCTTTTGATGGATTGGATGAGGCAATACAGCGACCACAAACTAAAAACGGGGCAAAGTGCCGCTTTTCATATCCAGATAGACAAGGCGATTAAGCATCTTATCAAGTATAAAGGTGAGGCTGTGACCATGAAAGAAGTGGATAAGGCTTTTTGTTTGGGCTTTATTGATTATCTGAAAAATGCCAAGCGGAAAGACGGTAAACCGATGGCAAAAGTAACGATGGCAGGGTATTTCCGTTGCTTGAATTGTGCCTTAAACCTTGCTGTAAAAGAGGAAATAATACCATACAACCCAATCACAAAGATAAATCCAGACGATAGAATTAAGATACCAGAAAGCACAAGGGAGTACCTAACCATAGAGGAAATAAAGAAACTGATAGCCTCAAAGTGCATTAACGAGCCAACTAAACAGGCTTATTTATTCAGTTGCTTTTGCGGGTTGAGGTTGGGCGACATACAGGCTTTGACGTGGGGCGATATTATTCTGGATGGTAAGCAATGGCGGGCAAAGATAGTGATGAAGAAAACCCAAAAGACACTTTATTTGCCTTTGTCTGATGAGGCTTTGAAGTGGATCCCAGAACGGGGTGAGGCGACAGACACGGATAAAGTGTTTAACTTACCTTATGCTACTTATATCAACGTGGTATTAAAGACGTGGGCACAGGATAGCGGCATAACAAAAACGGTAACTTTTCACACGGCAAGACATATTACTTTGTCTTACTCATTGAAAACAAGGGACTTACAAAGATTGTCAGCTTAACAGGTAACGATTTGGAAACCAGCGGGCTTCTCTATTCTGCAATGTTCTGCATCAATCAAAAGAACGCTTTTCTCATTTGCAAAGGTA
>HF989131.1 GCA_000431275.1 Prevotella sp. CAG:755
GTGTTAGCCGAAACGCTCCTGCCACCCAAGGAAACGTGCCGGCCCTTCCGCCCCGAAGCGTTCAAGACTTTTCAGGACCTGCTCGACAGTCCGCTCACGGTCGAGGTGGGTTTTCGAATAAAACTTGTCTGCATAACAAACCACCTGCTCTTCCAACGTTTCGGGCAGGTAGTCGCCCGGAGGCAAGGGAAGGTGTTGCCGATCGATGTCTGCGGCGCTCAATCCGGCGCCTGTGTGCCGCTCGCATACGCGGGCTACGGCATAGAGGCCCTCGCGACGCATCAGCTGGGCACCAAGGACACCATGACGCAAGTAAGGTTCAGCGCCGTAGCAGTGAATACCTGGCGCGTCCGTCAAGAAAATACCCACGTCGTGCAGGAGTGACGCGGTATGCAGGAAGTCTCGGTCGAGCATCAGTTCAGGATGACTGTCGGCCACGGCCAGCGCCTTTCGTGCCACACTCTCACTGTGTTCCAGCAGTATGTGGCGCAGATCATTGTCAGCTGGATAGTATTTTCGGATGATGCTATAAGGATCTGTCATTTAACGGGAGGAAATATAGGAAAATCTGACAGGAAACAAAACGTCGCCCTGCCGGCCATGAGGGCAGACAGGACGACGGCTATATGTCGGTTAAATGCCTCAAAGCTCAGGCTTCGGTCTCGGCGGCAGGCTCTTCCACTTCTTCGAAATCGGTCACGCCGTTAGTGGCGAGGATGTTATACCACTGAATCAGCTTGCGAATGTCAGAAAGGTGCACCCTGTCGCGGTCGTAGTCAGGAAGGACGGCAGCCATAAAGTCAGCAAGCTGTTCCGGCGTAGCTTTCTTGTAATCGAAGTCAACCGGAGCTGCATTATACTTGGCTTTGATCGAAGCGAACACTTGCATGAGAGGGATGTCGTCGCCGTTAGTATACATCGAAACGTCGTTGAGCGACGTCACACGGTCGCGCGCACCGGCCGGAGTGCGGCGGTGAGTGGCGTCGATAGCTTCGACAATGAGCATGCCTCGGCCTTGTGAAACAAGCGTATAAAGTCCGGGTCGTCCGGCGATAGCCAAAATGTTTTTCTTCATATCTGTTTATCTTGTTTTTGGTAAATTGCTGCAAAAATAGGGCTTTGCCCGATTTTTGTTCCGCTGTGACTTTCTAAAAAAACTTAACGTCGGAATATCCGCTCAACTTCCCGTCCCGTTTCGTCGCCGTCTTCGTTATTCACAACGCAGTCGGCGCGCCGCTGTTTGTCGGCTTCGTCCATTTGCAGCGCCATCCAAGCTTCTGCCTTGGCGGCGGTCACACCGTCTCGCGCCATGATACGGCGCAGGCGAGTGGAGTGAGATGCGGCAACATGGACCGTGCGGTCGACCAAACGGTCGAAACCAGCTTCAAACAGGAGGGCACATTCCATGACTACGTCGGAAGATGATTGCATCTCAACCCATGCTTTGAACTCCTCTGCCACACGAGGATGGACCACGGCGTTCACCATAGCGGCCTGCTGCGGACCGGTACATAGAAATGCCGCCATGACTGCTTTGTTGAGCGTTCCGTCGGATGCATAGAGCAAGGGGCCTATCATTCCGGTAAGCTGCCGGCGCAATTGGACATCATGACGGATCAGGCGCTTAGCCTCGTCGTCGCACGAAAACACGGGCCATCCCCGTTCGGCCAACAATCGGCAAACATAGCTTTTCCCGCTTCCGATGCCGCCCGTAACCCCCCAAATGAAAGGCTTTTCGCTATTCTGTCGGCACATCTTCGATGAGGTAATCAATCGTTTGTGGAGAGATTCTGACGTGGCTTACACCCGGCGGGATACTGCGGAGATTCAAGGTATAGCGCCCCGTATTGTCTTTGAGCAAGTCTTCATAATTGACAACGAGAGTGAAATCGTCGGCAGACACATGACGATAATTGCTCAACCCGACTTGAAACGTCACATTCACTTTCGAAGGGAACGCCCGAAGTGTTTTTGTGGCGGGAAAGTTGATCCAACGAACCGGAACTTCTACGGTTTTCTCTGTCAGCCGGTCCACATCAAGCTCAATCGACGCATGGTCAGGCACAAACTTCGCCCCCAATTGCGGCTGCACTTTCAAGTCAAATCGTATCGTATCTGTGAAACCACCATAACGTACAGGTTGAAGATAAGCCACACTGATGGTGTCAAGCAAGGAACCGGCAGCATAAACTGTGACAGAATCCGGATTGACACGCACGGCCGAAATGTGGTATTCCTTGGCTGGACGGAAGTGGCCGACAAGCCGCACGGGAACGCGCTTCGACAAGCCATAGTTGAAGAAGAACTCCACCGTATCCGGCCGGCAAGCCACGACACGCGTACTCGGTGTCAGGCGTGACGTCAACTGCCGATAGACACTCGAAGCAGCCAGCCTGACGTGGCCGGACTTGTTGGCGACGTTCGTGAAATTAATAGTAAGCGACGGAAGTTCTCGACCGTAAAGGTAGCGGAGCAACGTGTAGCCCTTGTCGCGGAGTGTGACCTGCACGGACTGCGGAGGAGGCGTCGTGATGACGACATTCTTCGGCACGTTCGTCAGCTCCAGCTCAGTTCTGACTGCCACCTCATATTCTTCATCCAAAGCCTGGAACAACCAGAATGCCGCCGAAAGAATAAGAAACGACAAAAAAATCAGAAACTGCCTGTCGAGAATTTTCGACAAGCAGAATCTGACAATCCGGGTAAGGCTTCGAACGAAGCGCATAAGGCGTTTTATCGTTGGTTCTGTCCAGCCTGGCTTTTAGGCAGGATAGCACTACGGTCGAACTTAATGCGTACGCCGCTGGCAACCTCGACCGTGATGCTGTTTTCGGCTTCATCGACTTGACGGACAGTGCCGTAAATACCGCCGATAGTCACAATCTCTTGTCCTACTTCGAGGGAGTTGCGGAACTTCTGGATTTCTTTTTGCTTCTTGTTCTGCGGGCGAATCATGAAAAAGTACATGATGGCGATGATCGCAATGATCATTACCCAGAACGTCCATTGACCACCGGCGGCTTGGGCGTTTGCGCTCTGCAACAGGCTGAGGGGGAAGAGAGTAGTCATGTTTAAGCGTTTTTAATTAGATATTAGTGTTTACTTCAATAGTTTCTTTTCTGCACGGAGATGCTTAACGATATGATCGAGCAAGCCATTGATGTATGCGGCACTGCGAGGCGTGCTATACACCTTGGCGATGTTGAGATATTCGTTGAAGCTGACATTGATGGGTATAGTGGGAAACGTCATCATCTCTGCGAGTGCAATCTGCATCAGAATGACGTCCATGTACGCCAGTCGGTTAAACTCCCAATTCTTGGCGTTGGCGCGTATGAGCTGCCGATAGACATCTGCGTTTTGCAGCGTCGCGCGGAACAAAGTGGTAGCAAACTTACGGTCTTCGTCATTATCATATTCGGGAAGCAGTGGCTGATCCGCGCCGTTCTCCTCCTGAAACCGCTTGATGGTTTTCAACACGAACGAATCGACAACTTCCTTGTCATCGTTCCAATAGAGGCTATGCTCTTCGAGGAGGGCATCAAGGTCATCGTTATGGCAGACAAACTCCTTGTAAAGGCGGCGCACCACTTCGCGGTCTTCATCATACGTAGTCTCCTCTTTGAACGCATACGTAGCGAATGTGGGGCTTTCGATAATTCGTCCATAAAGATTCTTAAAGAATGCGTCTTCATTCTCCCAATCCTTGGTATGCTTGTCGCGGAAATCGAGAAGCTGTTTATTCCCAGCCATTTGCACAAGCAGACGGTTATGAGCCAAGCGTGCATCAAAGAAATCTTCGGGCGCAAGTTCAAGGTGAAGGCGTTTGGAACGCGCTTCTTTCGCCTCGGCTTTTGCTTCGGCCATTTGCCGCAACTCAACCAAGAGAAGGAGCAGATGATGATACAGATCATAAGCCTTACCTAAGCTGAAAGCCAATTCTTTTTCGGCAACGTCTATGGTGCGGCCTTCATTCTGGTAGAACGCATAGACGAGTTGTACGACTTTGATGCGGATCAGTTCTCTGTTTATCATACTCCCTGTATATAAAGATGCAAATTCAGTTTGCAAATTTACGAAAAAACTCTTAGTATCCCGCACTGTCCTGAAAATAAATTCATACGACAAACCCGTTTTTTTCGTCGACCGGATTTCAGGAATCCCCTACGATCCGCTTGATCCGACAAGCCGCAACTGCGGCGCGGACAATCAAAGCAACATGCTCAGCAAAGGAATCGTAATGACTGAAAAAAGCGTAGTGATAAACAGGCCCTGCGTCATGACACGCTCGTCGCGGTCGTATTGCAAACAGAACATGATGCCATTTGTCGCCACAGGCATCGCGGAAAGCACGACAGCTATCCCGCTGGCGAATTCCGGGAAACCGCAAAAACGAAAGACGCCAAGCACCAGAAGCGGAAGCACGATAAGACGAAGAGTGGCAGCTGCATACACAAAACGATTGCCAAGCATGTCGCGCCACGGTATGTGGCTCATGCTTGCTCCTATGATGAGCAGCGCGCAGGGAACCGTCATATCGCCAAGCAGATGAAACCAGTTGGCAATCGGCGCGGGTGTTGACACTTTGAACAAAGCCAGCGCAATGGCAATCAACGACGAAATCATGCATGGGGTGGCCAGTGTCGCCCACCGGAATGAACGTCCGGCCGGACTCCCTTTTATGTAAGACACACCAAGCGTGAACATCAGCAGATTTGACGGCAGGTTTAGCACACTGGCGCAAAAGACAGCCCGGGGGCCGAACACTGCATCGACCACAGGATAGCCGATAAATGTGACATTACCGAAAGCCAACATGAATTGAAGAATGCCACGACGGCTCACACTGACATGCCATATATGCGGCACGACCCACGCCGCGCCGATAAGGATAAAATAATTGACCGCGGCTATACCCAGAAGATGAAGAATCTCGCTGTGTTCGAATGCAATATCGTCGCCCATAACCGAAGCCAGGATCAAGGCTGGCATACTGACATTGAGCACGAAAACCGACATTTTACGGTTCATGTCGCCGGGCCACAGTCCTCTCTTCGCGGCAACAAGCCCTACCAGCACAATGCCGAAGAGTGAAACCATCTGAATGACGATGTGCGTATAATCCATGTGTCCGATAAGATTATTTGTATGACTTTTCGGTAATGGCCGGCAAAGTTACAACTTTATTCTGTTTGAAAGCCGAAGCCAGCTGCAATTTGAATACTCGGCCTGCCTGCCGAAGATAGATAATATACCGTCTGCATAAGAAGCGACCGTCAAAGAGCTGTCACTATTTCGTAGAAAACCATCGCAGTGACAGTTCTTTTTGTCACTGCGACAGAAAATACGGCACGGCGACCATTCAACAGCAGCACCGGTGAACTTTCAAGATAGAAGTGCAATTATTTCGT
>HF989132.1 GCA_000431275.1 Prevotella sp. CAG:755
ATTCAGACTCGCCGACCTTATTTAAAAATTATTCGTACAATTATGGACCTTTCTACCTCTTCCGCAAAGTCACACCAGCGGCCACATCACAAGGCTACTCTTTCCGCTTTGACGACAAAGCCGTAGGCATTAAGCAAGCCACGACCAAACCGACACACGGTAACATCTACTACGACCTCCAAGGGCGCCAGACCACGAATCCCTCGCGTGGGATGTGGATTATAAACGGAGAAAAGGTTTACATCAACAAGTAAGCCATGAAGACAGCAAAAGCCACGGGCATGTATAATGTCCGTGGCTTTTGCTGTCTTCTCATCGTTCAGACCATTCAATAAAAACGTCAGTCATACGGATTTGCATATTTCACGAAAATGGCCTCCTCGCACATTTATTCCACTCCAAACTACCGACCCCATGAAAAAGGATTTACTGAATGAGACCGGGAAGTTTTGCTTTGAGTATGATTTTCTCCAAATTCTAAAATTTGAGCACTGCATCAACAAACTTGTTTCATATGTAGGCCCCTATTGCACCCACGAGCCAAACAAGTCATGATAGCCCCCATCCGACCGATGGTCATAACCGATTGTTTCACAACAAATAAGCGCATCCTGATCAGACAAAAAAAGAGTATAGTCTACGCAATCAGTATCACACACACAGACATCACCAAGACTTAGCCTGAATATGATTTAAGTACGATCAGAATATGATTTGAGTATGATTAGAATATGATTTTTTGCCCGAAACCTTGCTCGTTTCAAAAGAAGTCCTTATCTTTGCACTCGCAAAAGC
>HF989133.1 GCA_000431275.1 Prevotella sp. CAG:755
TGGCGTTTCTGAATCCGCAGTTAGGAAGTATATCTGGACAAATGGAATTGACCGTAATTATGACAACAAAGTCGCCAAGAAGAGAGCCATACTTACACTGAAAGAAGAAAACCCTTCCATATCATTGGCTGAAATGGCTCATAGATTAGGATATTCTGTCAATACCATAAGGAAGTACCTTCAAATGGACTTAGGACAGTCAAAAATTACCACTTCTAAGGTATCAACTTTTGATTTATCAAACAAAAAATTCATTATCAAAAGTGTTTCAGATGACCAAACAGAAATTCTTATGAATATACTAAGATTGTATGTTCATAAAGATACTTTTGATTGTGACTTAACATTTAGCAAAGGAGTATTCTATCAGCATATATCTATGCCTAAGTTGAAATTTGATAAGTACCCATTGAAAAAAGACGTTCTGCCTTTAGAAAAAGTAGAGGATATAAAAGATGCTTCCTTACATTCGATTGTGATAGACTTGCCTTTTATAGTAAAGGACTATAAAAGCGCACAAACCTCTATGATAGCACAACGATTCAATTACTTTTCTTCTGTAAAAGAACTATATGAGACTAATACTTCTATGATATCCTTAGCTTTTAGGAAACTGCATAAAAATGGATTCCTGATTATGAAAACTATGGATTTTGTATTTGGCAGCAGTCAGCATTGGGTCGGCAATTTTGTTCAGAACACAGCGAATGAAATAGGATTTGTTTTATATGACACTTTCATTTTAGTTTCTAGAACTAAAATACTCACCACCAAGGGAGAAAAACAACATTTTGCCCGTAAGTACCACTCATACTTCTTTGTATTCCGTAAGGGGAAAAAGCATAAATAGTGAGCCACTTCCAGCTTTGATATGGAAGTGGCAGAAAAATACGATATAGTCAAGTCTCTCTTTTCTAACTATTCTTCGGCTTGCCACCATTAAATCGCCAAATGGTAACAATGATGGCCAAGGCAAAAGCTATCCAAGAGAATAGAGAAATAGCTGCATCTTGAAGCCATTCTTTCCTTGTTACGTTAGATAACTGTTTGTTGTGGTCAAACTGATACTCAAACCATACAAGATGTAAAGCTGCTGCAACTACACCAAACAAATAAATTCCTAATATGCTCATCTGATTTTGAATTATATGTTATAAAAAGTTGCATATATATCATTCGTATATAGGCATTCTATTTCGTTTCTATAAGGATGAGGATTTTACAAACTCTGTAATTTCTGATAAGATTTTATCCAAATCTCCAAAAGACAATCCTATCGACCCTTCTGCCAACTTTGGAACTAGTGTAGAGATAGATTCGTTAGCATACTCATCCAAATCCCATTCCATCTGTTTTATTTCTTTTTTATTTGCACTTAACAGGGGTTGATACTCCTTATTTGTCAACTCTCTGTGGCGTAATTTTCTTTTCAAATCCTGATTCTCTTTGACAAGTTCTTCTTTCCTGTTTTGAAGAGTTTCTTTTCTGAGGTTGTACTCTTTGTGGAAAGCTACTATTTCCTCCTTTTTCAGTTGGTAAAGAGCGAAATGCCATTCTTTTTCATACTTGTCACATTTTTCCCTTAGACTTTCATAGCTTTCCTCCCAATCTCTTAGTTGTGCATTAAGTAAATTGACTTTGGCTTGATAATGAAACTCTTTAATGTTTTCCGTGTAGATCTTTTCTGTCGTTTCACGCTTCAATATATCTATGACTTCGGGCAGTGTATAGGATTGATAAAGTTCCTTCGCTTCGTGATAATCGGCCAATATATTTGTAAATTTCGGCCACAATTTTCTAAAAAATGGAACTCTCACAGTTTCTATTTTACCATCCTCTGTAACATTTGCACAAAGATTTCCACCACTGAGCGGACTGCCTGACAGAAACCATATCAAAGACATTGTATCATTTTTTTCATCAAAAATGACTGAATAAGGAGCATTCATCCACCATTCTATATAGACACCTAATGTGGCAGTCTGAAATGTACCTGAGTAAGCTAAACCGTTTCTAACATATACAGGAGTAAGCAACATCATACTGTCACTGAGAATTCGTTCACGGTTGGCCAAGATGAGAAAAGCATTGTCGGTGAATAACTTCTGCAAGTTTCTTTCTTCTTCGTCCGTAGGCTTGGGCTTTGCAGGTTTCTTCCTGATACTGAAATACCCGCCTGTTTTGTCTAATACGGGAGTTTCCTTAGCTTCTTCCACCATAACATGCTGTATGGGATAACCTTGTATGATACGCCCGTCTTGCAGTTTTATTCCGTTTACTATCGTATTGCTTTTTTCCATATCCATATTTATTGCCGCTTTGTTTTTATTGATAATCCGAATAAGTCTTTATAAAGCCTTTGGCGATAATACCAAGGCGTGATTCCTACACCCTCGTCAGCCAACTTAAGAATTTCATCTGCACTTGTATGCAAATCCTGCATCATAGCCCCAAGATTATTTGCGATAATCTTGTTTGCTGCTTCAATATAAGGCATATAAAGTTCTGCTCCTTGTGTCTGACCACCCATAGGAACAAAAGGATTCTGCCTTATATGATAGGGCAATTCCCTGTCTTTCAATGCCCAATGTTCACATATCGCTCCATCGTTCTCCCTAAATTTGTAGAGTACAAAGGCAATTATCTCACATTTGGAGATATAGTAACACAATGTCTTTCTGTCAATGTTGAGCAGAAGCAATGATACCCTGTTCAGACAAAAGACAAAAACAAATGGGATGTGACCACCTGCCATGAACTTTCAAGATAGAAGTGCAATTATTTCG
>HF989134.1 GCA_000431275.1 Prevotella sp. CAG:755
CGTCGAAGAACTTCCGGATGAGGCGGTCGGCCTCGTCGGGCGTAAGGTGGGATGTGCGTGTCATTGTCTTTGTCGGGCTAAGAACTGTTCTCTGATTTTCCGTCGTGCCCGGCTGAGGTTCTGCCGCACCGTGTCGGGGTGCGATCCGGTGAGCCGGGCTATCTCGTCGACTTCGAGGCCGTCGATGTGCTTCATCCGTAGGATGGCTTGCTGCGTGCCGGGCAACTGGTCGACGAGTTGCATGAGGAGGTCGAGCCGGGCCTCGGCCTCGTCGCTGCTGTCGGACGGGTCGGGCAGGGCGTCGAGTGCGGCGGTGAGGCCGTCGGTGGCGTGCCGGTCGCGCAGGCGGTTTTGGGCCAGGTGGCGGCCGACGGTCCGGGCCAGTCCCTCTTTCGAATGGTAGGCGTCGAGCCGGTCGCGCAGGAGCCACAGGCGGCACAGGGTGTCCTGTACGACGTCTTCGGCCTCCTCGCGGGGAAGCCAGCGGGCTGCGTCGGCCAGCAGGAGGGGGCGTAGGCGGACGGCCATCCGTTCGAAGTCGGTTCGTTCCATTCTACTTATATGACACATGACTTTGCCAAATGTGACATCCCCGGCACCACTTTTTTTCAAAAAAGTCGCATTTTTTTCGGCAGGAGGGGGAAGATGCGCTTCCGGAGGCCCTGTTCCGCCTGTGGGCGTGGCGGGATTTACGGTCAGCCGTCCCGTTCGTCCTGTCAGCCGTCCCGGAATTTCTGTCAGCCGTCCCGGATTTTCTGCCAGCCGTCCCGGGATGGCTGTCGGCGAGTCTGGGTGTCCCGTCGTTGCGTTTGGCCGCTGCGCTCCCGTCTTGTGGTGCTCAGACGAGGCGCCCGGCCCGACAGAAAGGCGGCCAGCTCCCTCGCGGAAGGCTGGCCGCCACTATCATTAGTCAAGTCTTTGTTTCCATATCAACGGATGAGTTTCAGCGAAGCCCCGTCTGCCGTGATGATGACCACGCCGCGCGGCATGGCGGCTGCGGGCAGAAGACCGTCGGCCTCGAAGCGCACGAGCCGCACGGTGCGCCCGTCGGGCGTCAGGACGCGCAGGGCGACAGGTGCTGTCACGCCTTCGACGCGGACGCCGCCCGAGGCGTCGGGCAGCAGGCGCAGGCCGCTGGCCGAGGGAGTGGCGATGGCGGTGGCGCGGCCGGCCTTGAACGTGGCTACGGCCGCGACGCCCGACCCGTCGACTGCTTCAGCGCGCACCACGACCGTGCCGCCCGTCTCGTTGGGCAGGAGGGTCAGGAGTCCTTCTGTGTTGACCGAAGCCAGCGACTGGCCTTCGGCGATGCTCCACTTCACTTGCTTGAAAGTGGCATGGAGCGGGCTCACTACGGCCACGAGCTGCAACGCCGGCAGGGCCTCGCTCAGCTCCGAGCCGCCCGTGACGCTCTGGATGGCGATGGCTTCGACCGAAGTCACCTCGGGGGCGTCCGTGGTGCAGACCACGTTCGACGTGCCGCCTTCCTGCGTCGGGGCGCGCCGCGCTTCGGCCTGTTCGGCAGGCACATAGCTCAGTGCGTAGTAGGTGGCGCCGTCGCCCGCCGTGCGGTCGGTGAAACTCATGTCGTTCCCGCTGAGCGTGGCAAAGGGTTGCAAGTTGTCGGGCGACGACCCGCGCAGCAGGACGTAGCTGCCGATGGCACGGCCTTCGTAGGGCGTCCACAGAAGGTTGTACCCGCCGCCGGCGGCACGGTTAATCATCATGTGCACGCTGCTGTGCGGTGTGCCGGGCGCAGTTTCAGACGCTACGAATGTGCCGAGCGTCAGGCGGTAGCGGCTGCGGCGCACGGTGGGGTCTGACTGCGTGTCGACGAAGCGCCCGTCGCCGATGAGCGCCCGCCCGATGAGGGCATACTGCCCGGCGACGGAGGTCTCCTTGTAGATGTGCACGCTGTCGAAGAGGTCTTTGTCGCTTTCCGGGATGGCGATCTGCCACGTCACGACGTTGTGCCCGGTGGCGGCGTCGGCGGTGACGAGACCGATGTCAGGCCGCACGCCGTAGCCGCCCACTTGGAAGCCGCTCTTCTGTCCGAGATGGAAAAGCTCGTCCGCGTAACCCACACCAATGCTGTAACCTGTGGCCGTGGCGTTCGCGGCGACGGTCACGGCGGCCGTAGCGCGGCGTTCGTCCATCGTCAGGGTGAGCCCGTCGGGCACGCTGAGGCTGATGCACTCGGGCTTCTCTTGGAACACGCGGGGCAGGGCGAAGGTGAATGTCGAGCCTGCGGCCACCTTCCAAGGCAGGTCGAGGTCGATGTCGGGCTCTTCGACGATGCGGATGGAGCGGCGATAGGTCTTCCCGCCGACGGTGCAGGCCACCGTCTTGACGCCCGGCTCGTTCCAGACGACGTCCCAGCCCGTAGCCGTGGCGGTAGCTGTGGCGCCGGCCCAGTCCCACGTGGGCGTGGTGCCCAGGGTGGCGTCGTACGTGACGGCGACGGTGCGCCCTTCGCCGGCTTCGGCCGGCATCCGCACTGCGGCCGAAGCCTCGACCGTAAAGGTGAACACGTCGGAGAAAGCGGAGCGCGCTCCCCACGGGTCGACGGCCTGCACGGAGAGCTCGTACGTGGCGCCGGCCTCGAACCGCGAGAGCGGCACAAGGAGCGTCGGGGCCTCGCGGAAGTAGCGCGCGTAAGGCTCGGAGGGAACGGCTTCCGCGCTGCCGCCGGTCAGGGGCGAGAGGACGTAGGCCCCGGCGCCCGAAGCGCCCGCGCGGCGCAGGCTGACGTTGTAGCGCAGCGCCTCGGACCGGCTCTCGGCGTCGGTCGAGGGTGTCCAGTTCAGCCGTACGCCCTCGTCGGTCGTCACGGCACTGACGGCGGTGGGCACAGTAGGCGGCGTGTTCAGCACGCCCGAGCGCAGCACCGTCCCCTCGAAGTCAGGGCGTCCGTCGCCGTCTATGTCGGCCTGATAGGGCGGCCTCGCAGTATTTCCCATCTGCGACGAGCTGAACGGATGGGGCAGCGTCGTGGCGTCGTAGGGCTCCGTGCGGAGCGTGCCGTCGGCCTGCGGGTAGTAGAGGTTGCGGCCGCGGTCGACCAGCTCGGTGCGCCCGTCGTTGTCAAGGTCGAGGAAGATGGGCCGGAGGAACTCCACGGGCCACGAGTGGGCCGTGCGGAAGTCCTCGGCGGCGTAGTAGAAGCGCATCACACGCTCCGAGTAGCCCCGGACGCAGGCGTCGAGGCGCCCGTCGCCGTCAAGGTCGGCGAAGTAGACCTCCGTGTCGTCCAGTTCAGCCGGGAGGGCGATGCGCTCAAAGGTCAGGTCGCCCCGGTGGCGCAGGACGCAGACGCCGTCGCCGTCGCGGCCGTAGAGGTCGACGTAGCCGTCGCGGTCGTAATCGCTCGCGGCCATCAGGTCGAAATACTTACCTGGCAGCGCGTGGCGGCGGAAGCGGTTATCGCCGAGGTTGAGGTAGACGTAAGTGCCCGCGTTGTCTCGCTGGCAGAAGTCGGCGCGCCCGTCGTTGTCGAGGTCGAACAGGATGTCGGGGGTGCTGTACGGGCCGCTCAGACCCTCGTCGCGGACAAACTGCCCGTCGCCGTTGTCGACGAACACGTCGGGCGAGGCCACGGAGAAGTTGAGCCCGCCTGCGTTCAGGAGTCGCGTGTAGTACGTCCCGTTCTTGCTGACCTGCCCCCAGAGATCCGGAAGTCCGTCCATGTCGAGATCGACGGGCAGTCCGGACATATTATATACGTCGGCGTTGAACAGCGAGGGGTGACGGGTGAACGTGCCCCGCCCGTCGCTCACGTAGATGCCCTGGTTGTACGCCTCGGGCCGCCCGTCGGCGTCGAAGTCGGTGAGGGCCATCGCGTTGCGGTCGGTCGTGCCGGGGCTGTACGTCGTCACCTCCACGTCGCGCCGGGCCGCAGACGTGCCGGATGCCCCTGTGGCCGTGACGGTCAGGGCGTGGCGGCCGGGTGTGGTGAAGACGATGTCGGCTGTATGTCCGTCGCAGGCGATGACTTCGCCGCCGTCGATGTCGAAAGCATAGGCGCGTTCCTCAGCCGCACCGTCGGAGAGCGTCGCGTGCAGCGTGTCGCCCGTCGAGAGGGTCACCCGGTCGAGCGTCAGGCCGAGCGCGGCGCTGCGGAGGTTGTAGGTGGCCGGTTCAGACCACTGGCTGCCGCGCCCGAGAGGGTCGACGGCCTGCACGGCGATGCGGTAGGTGCCGGCGGGCCAGCCTCCGGTGTGCAGCCAGGCCGTGCGGTTGTGCCCTTGATTGCCGTCGCCGAAAGCATAGCGGCGTCCGTCGGCATCGGCGCCGCCGGAGATGACCGTGCCGTCGGGCCGCTCGATGCGCAGGGCATAGGTGAAGTCGGCCGTCCGGGTCCCGTCGGCCTCAGCAGGTGTCCACTCCAAGCGGAGGCGGCTGTTGGCCTCGTCGGCAATGAGCCTGGGCGCGCCGGGTGCCTGCGGGGCGGCTGGAAGGGGGATGTCGTCGAAACGCCACACCTTCCGGTTGCTGTAGTTGACGCCTTCGAGCACGCCGTCGCCGTCGAGGTCGGAAAAATAACTCCCGTCGAGGAATGGGGCAGGCAGCGGGGTGGACGAGACATTCCAGGCGTCGTCCCAAGTGAGGAGGACGCCGTTCGTATAGCTTCCATAGCGTTCCGGGTTGGCCACGACACCCCAGCGGTCGCCGAGGCAGTGAAGGTTGATGAAGTAATACTCGTCCTCGAAGAAGCGTTCGACCGTAGTGAAGCCGCCCCGGCCGTCGCCGACGAGGAAGACAAGATATGAGTAGCTGCCCGTGTAGTCGAGGGTCAGGAGGACGTCGGGCGCGCCGTCGAGGTTGAGGTCGCGACAGTAGACACCGGTGATCTGCCCGTTGGTCAGGAGTTCGCGCTCGGTGTATCCGGCGGGTGAGGAGAGGCGCACGCTGACGCGGTCGGCGTCGGGGTCGTAGACGAGGTAGTCCGGCGCGGCGTCGCCGTTGAAGTCGTGCACCGTGACGCGGCCGCCGAAGTCCGCCGGGTAGACGCGGCCGTCGCCCACGGAGAGCATGACGCCCCCGGCGTCGGTGTCGATGAGGTCGGGATAGCCGTCGTCGTTCACGTCGAGCGCCACGGAGAGCGCGTCGAACGCGTCGTTCACGCCGTAGCCGGCGTCGGGCTGCGTGGCGCCGCCCCAGATGGTGCCGCCTTGGTAGGGCGAGCCGAAGGCGCTGCTCACGCCGACGCCGGAGGAGCGGGTGACGAGCGTGTCGGTCGTCACGGGCAGGCTGACGTTTGTCCACACGTCGCCGGATTGCTGGCGGAGCAGGGAGTGGCGGCTGCCCTCGCGATGGTAGACGTCGGTGAGGCCGTCGGCGTCGAGGTCGGCGATCACGGGGGCGTCGCCCGACGGGTCGGCGGTCTGGGCCACGCGGCGGAACGTGCCGTCGGGCTGTTGGAGGCTGACGGCGAGCTGATGGTCGCCATCGCGGTAAACAAGGTCGAAGCGCCCGTCGCCGTTGAGGTCGGTCGCGGCATAAAGGCTGGCGTCGGTGAAGTCGTCGCCGGTGAGGGTGCGGACGGCATTGCCCTTTTGGTCATAAAGGATGAAGCTGCGGGCGTCAGACTTGTACTCCACGTAATGACGCACGCCGTCGACCGTGCACCCGTGGCGGGCATCTCGCGGCGCATGGAGGTCGGTGAGCGTCTGGCCCGCCGCCACAGAAGGCGCGAAGAGAGCGGCGAGCACAGCGGAAAGGCTGAGGAATAGTTTTTTCATGCGTAGATAATTAATGTGTGAGTGTCTCCGGAAACACGATGACGCCGGGCGGCGGGCGCTCCGGTGTGCCCGCCGCCCCTCAGGGGCCGCGCCGCTCACTGGGCGGGAGTGGGGTCACTGCCGTCGCCCCATTGGATGGGCACGTTGGCCAGTTGCAGGAACTTGCGCTCCTTGCCGTAGTGCGTGTCGGCGTTCAGGTACCACGTGGCTTGTACGAGACGCAGGCTCGTCACGGTGGGCGGAACGCCGGCGATGTCCTTCGCCATCTCTACCTTGACCGGTACGCCGACCGGGAGCTGCACGTTTTCCTTGATGCCGCTGCGATCCTCATACGTGTTGCCGTTGGCGTCGAACGCCTTGACCTGATTGCCGAAATTGGCTTGCGTACACTCTTCTTTCAGTGCCGTCACCTTAATGACGATGCGCACGGTGCGCGCCACGCTGTCGCCGTAGCAGCCGACCAGCTCGACGCCCATCGCCGCCGGGGCGGGATTCGACGTGCCGGATGCGGCCGTGGTGCCGGTGGCCTGTGCGGCTGCGTCGGCGGGGTCGCTGAGGATTTCACCTGCCTTTTTGAGGACAGAACCTATCTTTTTGATTTTCAACTGTGCGACGGCTTCCGTGGGCATCACGGCTGTGAGCGTCCACATGGTCGCCAGAGCCAGAATAATGCGGGCTATTCTCTTCATAGCTGTTATGGATTAAGGTTTAACAATCTCTGTCAAGCTCTCTCATGGAGGGGATACGGCTAGTCCGGGTCAGGACGAAAGACGCCTTCCCCTGCTTTTGTGTCCGTTTCTCTCTGTTTTTGCAAAGTTCGCCGCTTTGGCAATGCCATCCATCACGGCTTTCCGTGATTTCGCGACTGGAGCGGGAAAAGCAGTCCGGCTCAGAAGAACCGCGGACCGGCTGACAGAAAGTTCCGGCCGGCTGACAGAATTTACGGGACGGCTGACCGTTCCTTCCAGTCGGCCGGCCGGAGAAACGGGGCCGCGTCCGTGGCGGCCGCGCCGGCCGGCGAGATGTCCCGAAGGGGGTGCGGAGTGGCTTTTTCAATTGTCCGTGGCGGCAGTTCCGGCTTTTTTCGCTATATTCGCCCCGTTAACCCATTCCGACTGTGCGAGACGGGCGTCTCGGTGTTACGCCGTTTTGCACCAGCACCTAAACCGAACAACGATGAAAGCTTTGATTGCCGTTCTCGCCTTGATGCTGGGCTCTCCTGCCGTTGTCCATGCTGCCCATGGCGACGCCCGGCTACGCCTTGACCGCCTTACGGCCGTGGCCGACAGCCTTTATGCCAGTGGTCAGCCTGACAGCGCCGCCGCAGTCGGCCGCCAGGCTGTCGAAGCCGCCCGGCAGTCGGGCGATCGCGCCGCACAGATTGCGGCCTATGCCTCGCTGGGTGTTTACCTGCGCTCGGGCGGCCACACGGCCGACGCCCTGCGCTCCTACGAGCAGGGACTCAACCTGGCCACAGGCGCCCAGCTGGCCGACTCGGCGACGGCCGAAAACGTGGCCACACTCTATGTGAACCTCGCTACCCTCTATCTTGACGAGGGACAGCACGGGCAGGCCCTGACCTACGCCAGGAAAGTGGCTGGCATGGATGACCGCCTGAAAAGTGAAGCGTTCCGTCGCCAGCTCTACCCGGTGGTGGCGTCCATCTTCCTGTTGAACCATCTTGACACGGAAGCCGAAGTTTACCTGCGCCGTTCGCTCGAACTGGCCCGCCGCGACGGGGCGACCGACGAAGAGCTCATGACGCTCTGTTACTACCTCCCGCTCCTGCAAAGGCAGGGGCGCACCGCCGAACTCCGCCGGGTGGAAGCCCGTGCAGCAGCCTTGGCCCGGCGCACGACGGCGTTCATGCCCCTCGTTAACTACTACCAGACAGCGGCGAGCGTGGCCCTCGCGGAGAAGGACTACCGCCGGGCTGCCCGGCACATCGACGCTATGCTCCGTCTCGACGGCATTGAGGCTTATGGCTACGTCGTCTATGACGCCTATAACAACCTGCACCTCTGTTACAGCCACATGGGTGACTATCGTCGGGCCTATGAGACCTTGCAGCAGGCTGCCACGTTGCGCGACAGTCTCTTTGTCGCCGAGAAGTCGGACGCAATGGAGGAAATGGCTGCCAAATATGACGTCCGCGAGAAAGAACTGAAACTGAAAGAGAGCGAGGCCAAACGGGCCGAGGAGAAGGCTGTGGCCAGTCGCAGGCTGACTGCCCTGGCGGGTGCGGCTGCCGTCCTGTTGCTCGGCGCGGGTTTGCTCGTGCAGCGGCAGCGCATCCGTGCCGAGCGCCAGCGCCGGCGGGCGGAAACGCGCGAACGGGAGTATGCCGACCTCGTCCGCTTGTCCGATGCACGCCTGCGGCGTAGCTACCTGGCTGGACTTGAAAACGAACGGGAACGTTTGTCGCGTGAACTGCACGACGGCGTGGCCAACGACTTGCTGGCCATCGAAATGGACCTCCGCCAGACGCCCGGCTGCGACGGGAAGACGCTGCGCAGGCTGGGCGAGGCGCGGCAGAGCGTGCGCGACATTTCGCACGGCCTCCTGCCACCCGCCTTCCGGGAGGCGACGCTCGACGACGTGCTCTAGGACTATCTCGGGCAGGCCGACGAGCGCGCGACGGCAAAGGTGGCCTACCGCTGCCTGACCCCCGAAGCTCCGTGGGAGCGTCTGCCCCAGACAGCCGCACTCAGCGTCTACCGCATCGTGCAGGAGGCTGTCGGCAACAGCCTGAAACATGCTTCGGCCAGCCGCATTGACGTGAGCCTCGGCCTTAGTCCCGACGGTCGGCTGACGCTCGACGTGACCGATGACGGCCGTAGCATTCCGTCGAGGCCGCGCCGGCTGACTGCAGGGCAGGACACCATGCGCCGCCGTGCGGCCGACCTCGGCGGGCAACTCCATGTGGAGAACGGTTCCGGCGGGATGCGCGTTCACCTCGACGCCAGGGTGGAACTGTCGCCGCCAGCGTGACAAATCACGGAAAGCCGTGAGCGGCGGATGGCTATGTTTCCCTATTTTTGCACTATGTTAACTATCGCGAGCAGTACGACGCACATGCAAGACAAGGAAGGAAAAGGAAAGGACATAGCCGTCGTCGACGACCACGGTCTGGTGGTTGAAGGACTGAGGAGCCTGTTGCGCACGCTGCCGGACATCGGCGAGCTGTTCGCAGTACAAAGCGGGCAGGCTCTGCTCGACGTGATGAAGGTCAGGCTTTTCGACGTCTACATCGTCGACCTCGAGCTTCCTGACATTGACGGTGTCGACCTCATCAGAGCCATCCGCGAACGGCAATCCGGGGCACGCATCATTGTCAATACGATGCACGAGGAGATCTGGACCATGGCGCGGCTCACGGAATGCGACGTCGACGGCGTGATCCTGAAATCGTCCGACCCGCAGCTTATCAAGGAAGCTGTCAGGAGCGTCATGGAGGGCCGCCGCTTCTTCTGTCCCCGCTTTCACAGGCTCTATGCCCGTCTTGTGCAGCGTTCCGGACGCCCGGGGCGCGAAGGCGACGCGCCGACCGCCCGCGAGCTCGAGGTGTTGCGTGCCATCGCACGCGGCCTGCGTACGAGCGAAATCGCTGAAAGGCTGTTCATCTCGGAGAACACCGTGGAAACTCACCGGAAGAACCTGATGCTTAAACTCGGCGCCCGTAACTCGGCCGATCTCGTGATGAGGGCCGTCGAACGGGGCTTCCTCCGTGTGCCTTGTGACTGACGGCCGTGCGTTTTCCTTTATTGGGCCGTCAGTCCCGGGCGCCGGGTCTGTTTTTCATCGCAGTGGACGTACTTCCGGCCGCTGCGATTGTTTTGGAGGAGGTCCGTCCTGTGCGGACGGGTGCTGCTTCTGTCTTTCCTGTCACTACTCCGGTTTCAACGGGGACTGCTTCCGTCCGTTCCGTCACCGTGTTCGTGGAAACGTCCGCCTGTCCGGAACAAAAAAAACGGGCTGGCGCGTCACCCGAAGGTGCGTCCAGCCCGTTGTTATGGCTTGTCGCGAATGCCGCCAGCGCCTTACTTGCGGAGGCCGAGGGCCTTCACGAGCGCGCGGTAGCGTTCGATGTCCTTACGTTTCACATAGTTCAGCAGCGCACGGCGCTTGCCGACAAGGCGAACGAGCGAGCGTTCAGTAACGGTATCTTTACGGTTCGCCTTCATGTGCTCCGTCAGATGGGAAATACGGTAAGAAAACAGGGCTACCTGGCTCTCGACCGAACCGGTGTCCGTGTTAGACGCGCCGTACTGTCCAAAGATCTCTTCTTTCTTCTTAGAATCTAAATACATAGCGTTGATAAAATGAATAATAAATAATGGTTTTGCCGAAAGGCGCGGCAAAGTTACAAATCTTTTCGACAACGGGCGCAGCCGGCGGGGCATTTTTTCGTCCCAAAGGTGAACGAGTGGCAGGCTATAGAGTCAACAAGCAAGTGCAATATTAAG
>HF989135.1 GCA_000431275.1 Prevotella sp. CAG:755
AAAAGGGCGTAAAAAGGCATAGAAACAAGAACCCCATAAACGCAAAAAGCGTGCAACTCATTGAGCTGCACGCTTTTGCTTGCGATTTAGTATGTATTTACTTATCGGAATCATTTGACTTCCTCAAAATCTGCATCCTGAATATCGTCCTTCGTATCTGTCGATTGAGAAGAACCTGCGTTTGCAGACTGTTGACCTGCCTGTGGCCCTGCCTGGCCTGTCTGCTGGTACATCTGGGCGCTGGCGGCCTGCCATGCGGCATTCAGTTCGTTAATAGCTGCATCGATTGCCGCAATGTCACCGCTCTTGTGGGCATCCTTTAGTTTTTGAAGGGCTGCCTCGATGGCGGGTTTCTTGTCGGCAGGCAATTTATCTCCGAGTTCGTTCAACTGATTTTCGGTTTGGAAAATCATGCTGTCGGCTTGGTTCAACTTGTCAATGCGCTCCTTTTCTTTCTTGTCTGCTTCAGCATTTGCCTCAGCTTCTGCTTTCATGCGGTCGATTTCATCTTTGCTCAAACCGCTCGACGCTTCGATCCGGATGGCTTGTTCCTTGCCAGTAGCCTTATCCTTGGCCGACACTTTCAGTATACCGTTGGCGTCGATGTCGAACGTGACTTCAATCTGAGGCACTCCGCGACGAGCCGGGGCAATTCCAGTCAAATTGAAACGGCCTATGCTCTTGTTCTGAGCCGCCATGGGGCGTTCGCCTTGGAGGACATGAATCGTCACTTCCGTCTGGTTATCTGCTGCCGTAGAGAAGACTTCACTTTTCTTACAGGGAATTGTCGTGTTGGCATCAATGAGTTTCGTCATCACGCCTCCCAGTGTCTCGATACCCATAGACAGCGGCGTCACGTCGAGGAGAACGATATCGCCCACCCCGCCTTCTTTGTTCAGGATGGCACCCTGAATGCTGGCACCTACGGCTACCACTTCATCGGGATTGACACCTTTTGACGGAGCCTTTCCAAAGAAGTCCTGCACAAGCTGCTGCACGGCGGGAATACGGCTTGAACCACCCACGAGGATCACTTCGTCAATGTCAGACGTCGACAGGCCAGCGTCGCGCAAGGCTTGCTCACACGGTGTCTTGCACGCTTGGATCAAACCGTGAGCCAGACTTTCGAACTTAGCACGCGTCAAGGTCTTGACCAAGTGCTTAGGCACACCACCAACGGGCATGATATAAGGCAGATTGATTTCGGTCGACGACGAAGAGGACAACTCAATCTTAGCTTTCTCGGCAGCTTCCTTCAGGCGCTGCATAGCCATCGGGTCAGCCGTCAGATCAGCACCCTCGTCGTTTTTGAACTCTTGAACCAGCCAATCAATAATCACATGGTCGAAGTCATCACCTCCAAGGTGGGTGTCGCCATTCGTCGAGAGCACCTCAAACACACCGCCGCCCAGCTCAAGAATTGAAATATCGAACGTACCGCCTCCAAGGTCGAACACGGCAATCTTCATATCCTTTTTCGACTTGTCGAGTCCGTAAGCCAGCGCGGCTGCGGTCGGTTCATTCACAATGCGCTTCACTTCGAGACCTGCAATCTGGCCTGCCTCCTTAGTAGCTTGGCGTTGTGAGTCGGAGAAATAGGCCGGCACGGTGATGACGGCTTCCGTCACTTCCTGTCCCAGATAATCTTCGGCCGTTTTCTTCATCTTCTGAAGAATCATGGCAGAGATTTCCTGCGGTGTATAAAGTCGGCCGTCAATGTCGACACGGGGCGTATTGTTATCCCCACGCACCACGGCGTAAGGCACACGCTCCACCTCTTTCGACACTTGGTCGTAGGTTTCGCCCATGAAGCGTTTGATTGAATAAATCGTACGTTTCGGGTTAGTGATAGCCTGACGCTTGGCCGGATCACCCACCTTACGTTCACCGCCTTCAACAAAAGCGACAACCGAAGGTGTCGTACGTTTTCCCTCGCTGTTGGCAATCACAACCGGCTCGTTGCCTTCGAACACCGACACACAGGAGTTCGTCGTTCCTAAGTCAATTCCAATAATCTTTCCCATTGTTGTATGATTTTTATTTGTTATTATTCATTTTCCTTGCGTCCACCCACGAGTGGCGCATCGCCCTCTCCTATACAATAGGCGTGCCAAACTCATTTTTTTCGCTTGTTTTCGCAAATCTGACAGTTTGTCAGCTACCACAAGCCCTCTTATTATTATAATTAAGAGAAGCGACAAGCCGCCGCACACGGCCACAGCCGACAGCATCACTCCTTCGCCAGACACGACATATTCGCCGTGCATGTGAGTCGCAAACATGCAAAACGATAAAAGAAAACACCATCACACCCCTTCATTGTGACGACGCACAGACAGAGTGGACAAAAAAACGGGCGCAAGAGAATAGAACAACAAAATGTCCTCAAAGAAATACCATCACAGAACAAGAAAAAGAAAATAGGCTGATGAGAAATCCTGTCGCAGTGACCGTTTTTTCTGTCACTACTTCCGCTCCAACAGTTACGGCCACAGATCGCCAAGAAATGAACTTTCA
>HF989136.1 GCA_000431275.1 Prevotella sp. CAG:755
CAAGAAAAGACCTTGATAACCAACGCACAAGACAGTGCAAAATTTCTCGGCTATGAAATATCAGTCCGTAAAGATTACACAACGCAGAAAAATGCAAGAGGAGAAACTCGTAGACATCGTAATGGTAATGTGATACTACACGTATCACGAGAAGTAATAAAGAAGAAGTTACTGAGTCTTGAAGCCATGAATGTGAAAACACAAAATGGCAAAGAAGTGTGGAGGTCTAAAGGTAGAACATACCTGATAGACAATGAGCCACAAGACATAGTAGCACGTTTCAACACAGAAATCAGAGGATTCTACAACTACTACTCCATTGCAAACAATGCATCGGCACTTGGACGTTCATTTGGATGTATCATGAGGTTCAGTATGCTAAAGACATTTGCGCAAAAACTTAACAGTTCCGTCAGAACCATAACAGACAAGTATCGTGAAGATGATAAATTTGTGGTGTGGTATACGGACAAGAAAGGCGAACGCAAACCAAGGGTGTTTTACAATGAGGGCTTCAAGCGTATTACCGACTTGGGAACTCAAAAATGTGATAACTTGCCCTACTTGTTCAACACTCCATCTATGAGTCTGGTCGAAAGACTGACTGCAAATAAGTGTGAGTTGTGCGGAAAAGAAGGAAATGTTGTGTCACACCACGTCAGGAAACTCTCAGAATTAAGAGGCAAAACCGGATGGGAACGTAAAATGCTCAAAATGCATAGAAAATCTTTAATCGTCTGTGCAGAATGTCATAACATGATTCATGCGGAGAATAGCTAAAATGCCGTTATGGGCGGAGAGCCGTATACATGGAGACGTGTACGTACGGTTCGGAGGCAGGCTGTCGGAAACCTACCACCGTAAGGTGGCATGGCGCCGACAGCCGAGCCTAC
>HF989137.1 GCA_000431275.1 Prevotella sp. CAG:755
GGCCCGGAAACAGCTGTTTCCGGGCCTCTGACGTGTCAGGTGTGGTGATGGCCATGAGTCGTAAAAACAGCCAGCCGTCCGGAAAATTTTGGACGGCTGGCAGAAACTTCCGGACGGCTGGCTGTTTTTTCAGTCGCTGCGGTCAGAACATTTTGCGTATACGCTCGATGCCTTCGGCCAGTGTGTCGATTTCCTGGAGGGTGTTGTAGAGGCCGAACGAGGCCCGCACCATACCCTCGACGCCATAGCGTTCCATCAGAGGCTGTGCGCAGTGGTGTCCGGTACGGACGGCAATGCCCAGACGGTCGAGCAGGGTACCCATGTCGAGGTGATGTATTCCCTCGATGTTGAATGCTACGACAGCGTCCTTCTCCCGGGCTTGCCCGTAGACACGGAGTCCCGGGATGGCGCCGAGCCGCTCCATGGCGTAGGCTGTCAGTTCGCGTTCATGGGCGGCTATGTGTTCCATGCCGAGACGGCTGACATAGTCCAAAGCCACGGCCAAAGCGTTCGAGCCGACATAGTCTGGCGTACCGGCTTCGAACTTGTATGGGAGTTGCTCATAGGTCGTCTGGGCAAACGTGACGTGCGCAATCATCTCGCCGCCGCCTTGATAGGGAGGCAGGCGGTCAAGCCAGTCTTCGCGGCCGTAGAGCACACCGATGCCTGTGGGCCCATAGACCTTGTGCCCGCTGAATGTGAGGAAGTCACAGCCGATGTCGGTCACGTCGACCGGAAAGTGGGGGACGCTTTGTGCGCCGTCTACAAGGATCGGCACGTCGTGGGCATGGGCGACGGCGGTGAGTTCCTTGACAGGATTGACAGTCCCCAGTACGTTGCTCACGTGCGTCACCGACACCAAGCGTGTGCGGGGGGTGAACAGCTCTTCATAGGCTTTGAGGTCGAGCTCGCCTGCTTCGTTGATAGGTATGACCTTAATGACAATGCCTTTTCGGTCGCGGAGCATTTGCCACGGCACAATGTTCGAATGATGCTCCATCGTGCTGAGTATGACTTCATCGCCGGCCTTCATGCAGGCCTCGCCGAAACTCGACGCGACAAGGTTGAGGCTTTCTGTCGTGCCGCGTGTGAAGATGATTTCGTGGCTCGACCGGGCGCCTACAAAGCGGGCCACGCGTTCACGGGCTTGTTCGTGGAGTTCGGTGGCCAGCTGTGAGAGGAAGTGGACGCCGCGGTGTACGTTGGCGTTGACCGAGTAGTATTCGTTCACGATGGCCTCGACCACTTCGCGGGGTTTTTGCGTGGTGGCGGCGTTGTCCAAATAGACCAGCGGACGGTCATAAACCGTCCGGCTGAGTATGGGAAAATCTTTTCTGATGCTTTCGATGTCGTACATTGCTGCTTTCGGTTGAAGCCGGGACGTCCGGCGTTTGGTGGTGGTTATTGCGGGCACATCGTGCAGCCCTCACAACGGCGCAGCAGGCCGCGGAATCGCATCTCGACCAGATGTGAGAGACGGTCGCGCAGTGGTTCGAGCTCGACGCGGCGGATGACGTCGTTCACAAAGGCATGTTGCAGGAGCAGGCGGGCTTCGGCCTCTTCGATGCCGCGTTGTCGCATGTAGAAGAGGGCTTGTTCATCGAGCCGGCCGATGGTCGAGCCGTGGTTGCACTTGACATCGTCGGCATAGATTTCGAGGATGGGGCGCGTGTACATGCGGGCGTCGGGCGAAGCGCAGAGATTGGCGTTCGTCTCGTTCGATACGGTGTGTTGGGCGTCCTGACGGACCAGAATGTGGCCGGCAAAGGCGCCCACGGCACGGCCGTCGAGCACATACTTGTAGAGCAAGTCGCTTGTGCATCCTTCTGCGGCGTGCTCGACGAGCAGGTTGTTGTCTACATGCTCCTTCCCGTCGGCTACGACACAGCCATAGGCGCAGGCCTCGGCGCCCTGTCCCGTCAGGCGGATGTCCGTGCGGTTACGGGTCAGGCCAGCCATGAGCGTGATGCTGCCCAAAGTGAGACGGCTGTTGTCTTTCTGGTCGGCATATAAGTGGCTGAACCGCTTGTTGCCGGAGTGCGTCTCTTCGATGGAGTAGAGGTTGAGGCGGGCGTCGTGTCCGACGAAAGTCTCGACGACTTGGGTAGTGACGTAGCTGTGCCGGTCGTCTGAGTGGTCGCAGAAAAGGAGTGAGAGTTCGGCGCCGGGTTCGACGATGATAAGTACACGTCGCGTCGAGAGCAGGTCGATCTGTGCCGCAGATACGTTGACAATCTGGATCGGCCGGGCGCATTTCACGCCCGCAGCCACATGGATGAACAGGCCGTCTTGGGCGATCATCGTGTTGAGCGCCGTGATTCCGTCTGCGGCCGTGTCGGCCAGCCGGCCATAATGAGCGTCAAGCAGGTCGGGGCAGCGCCGGGCTGCTTCGAGCATGGAGCACAGCGTGACACCGTCGGGGAGGGGAGCGTTGGTGCCCGAGGGAGGCATGACGCAGTCATTGACGACGAAGTAGAGGCTTGTGCTCAGATTGGGAACCTGGCAACGGTAAGCGGCGTAGGGATCGACACTCGGAACGATGCGCGAGAGGTTAAGCCCATAGTCTGGTGCGAAAGCGGATGCCACGTCGGTGTACTTGCAACGCTCGTCGTGATACGTCGGGAAGCCGCGGGTGTCCAAGTCGCGGCGGGCCGTGTCGCGGCGGGCGTTGAGGGTGTCGCAGCTGTGGCGGAAGAGGGTGTCGCGCTCCTTGTCGAAGAGTTCAAGATACTGTTGTTCGGCCCTCATGGCTTAGGCGTTTATTTCGTTCTTGATCCAGTCGAAACCGCGTTCCTCAATGGCGTAACCCAAGGAAGCGTCGCCGTCTTTGACGATGCGTCCGTCGACCAGGACGTGCACGTAGTCGGGCCGGAGATAGTCGAGCATGCGTTGGTAATGCGTGATGACGATGGCACTCGTTTGTGGCGTGCGCAGCTGGTTGAACCCTTCGGCCACGGTGCGCAGTGCGTCGACGTCCAGGCCGGAGTCTGTTTCGTCGAGGATGCTCAATGAGGGTTCGAGCACAGCCATTTGGAATATCTCATTGCGCTTTTTCTCGCCTCCGCTGAACCCTTCGTTCACGCCGCGGCTCATGAAGTGGGCGTCGAGGCCCACCAGTTTCCGCTTTTCGCGCAAGAGCTTAAGTAGCTCGCCTGCCGGCAGCGGTTCTAGGCCGTGGTATTTGCGCTTGGCGTTGAGGGCGGCGCGCAGGAAGTTGGTCATCGACACGCCGGGAATTTCGACCGGCATTTGGAACGACATGAACAGACCTTCGTGGGAGCGGTCTTCGGCCGGCAGGGCCAGCAGGTCTTTGCCGTTAAAGGTTACGGAACCTTCCGTGACGCTGTATTTGGGGTTGCCGACAAGCACATTGCTCAGCGTCGACTTGCCCGAGCCATTCGGACCCATAAGCACGTGGACTTCGCCGTCGCCAATGGTCAGGTCGATGCCTTTCAGGATTTCTTTGCCCTCTACCGAGGCGTGTAAGTTCTTTATCTCTAACATTCTGCTTCGAAGTGTTTGCCCGCTGCGGGGCAATGTGGAGTAAGTTCGGCAAAAGTAGCGCTTTTTCGCGAAGCATACAAATCGCGTCTGTCCTTTTCGGGCGTTTGGTGGTCGTCGTGACAGAACGGACGGTCGCAGTGACAGAAAAAACGGGAGTACTGGCTGGGATTTCTGTCGCTGCTCCCGTTTTTCGAGGCTCCGTTTTTGGGCGATGCCGGCCCAGCCGGCATTAGATTTTCAGGCCGACAGAGAAGCCGACCTGTTGGCTCGTGAGTTTGAACATGAACATAGTGATGCCTTTTACGTAGGCAATGCCGACGCCTGCTGAGCCGTAATAAGTGCGGACGCGGGGCGCGCCTTGTGGCCGCTGGTTGTAGTATAGCCGTTCGCGTTGGGCAAAGCCTAGCATGGGGATTAGGTAAACTTGGCGGACAGGGATGGCATACCCAATGTTGAAGTGGTGGTAGCGGTAGCCGTCTGTCAAACCCAATGTTCCTTGGTAGGGACGGTCGCTCGGAGCGGCAAAATTGGTGGCGTAATCGGCGTAGACGTTGAATCCCATGAGGAAAAAATTGGCTTCATGTCGCGTGGATTCGCCAGCCGTTCTGAGGATGCAGTCGTAGCCGGCGCCGAAGGCAAAACGGATGTCACGTTGCCCGAATTGGGCATGTGCAGTGAGGCTGACTGTCATCAGAATGACGAGGGCTAAGATCTTGGACATAATGGTGCGTTTTGAATAAAGCGTAATGTGCGGAGGAGCGGTCTTGTGCTGCATGCGGCCAGCCAGATGCAGTGCCATGGCTTTTGAGACCTTTCGGGACTTGTTCGTCTCCGCTTGGACCGATGTTTACAAAGTTAGCGCTTTTCCTGAATATATGAGGTCTCCGGTCGCATGTTTCGTTCTTTCGTCCGGTGTCACCGGTCGTGGGGCGGGCGGGTATGGCCGGTAGTGCCGGAAGCCATTCTGACGGGCCCAGACCGTGGGTTGGCGTGTTTGCCGTACATTTTGTCATTTCTCGTCATGCCAATATATAGTTTCTCCCGACTTGTCAGCTGGGCCTACATATCGACTTTCGTCGCCATAAAAGTCATGCTTTTCAACTTTGCCTCATTCCCGGCTATGACCTCTCTTACGCCAAATCTGCCAAATGCGGTGCCGATGTGGAAGTCAGCCCATGTTCATTGAAGATTATTGCGTTACTTTTTCCATGCTTTATTCCTGATTTATATTCTTATCCACCGTTCTTCCGACATTCCTCCACAAAGCTGGATAAGCAGGAATAACATTATGGCAGAAATGATACATGTCAGAATGAATATGACTAGTTTCTCTCGTTTCATTTCGTTCCTCCGTACTTTTTCTTTCCGTCCGTGCCGGTTTTTGTTTATCTCTTCTGTTTTTCTTACAAAAGTACTTGGCCTTAATGCCGAATCGTGGCCGACGAAAAAATAATTTGCCTATGCTCCGATTCGGCGCATCGAAATGTTTCCTTTGCCGCAAAACAATAAGATGAATAGACCGTTGCAGGATGAAATAATCGCCATGGGCAGAGTCATCCTGTCCGAACATCCTTTCGGCGCGAAAGCCAATCCCACAAGAATGGTGGCGCGTTGTTGTATGCAGGTCGTTTTGGTCCAATCGGTCGTCGTGGCACAATGTCCCATCATCAGCGGTACGATATATGCTGCGCGTTTCGCCCAAGAATAGAGCTCCCTTCGGGTGGAAAAAAGTCTATACCGTCCGGTTGATACGCAGAATGAACTAAATAAACAATGATAGTCGCCTAGTTATTTATCCATAATATAACTAATAATGAAAAAGATAGTAAAGGTCAAGGATATAAGATTCGACAAAAATCTGTTCGTTAACTACTTATCAGGAACAGTGTTGGACTTGTTGTTGTGCAGTTATCGTGGCCTTCCGAAAGGAGTCAACTACATGGTTATCGGAGATCCCGGTGTAGGTAAAACGACTATCATTCTTGATTTAATGGCAAACATTCATAGAATACAGCCTGAAGTGAAGATGCTTTTTGTAAGCGCAGAGATGAACGAAATCGATTTGTCCATTTACGTACAGCGTTATCCTAAGTTCGGCGAGTTGGATATAATGTTCATTGAAGCAGAATTTGATTCCGAAACACATGCCCTTGAAGATTTTGAGGAAGCGCTTTGTATGGGCTGGGATATTGTTGCGATTGATTCCTTTTACGAACTACAAGGCATTGTGAAAGAAGAAGAGAATATTACGTTAAAGAAATCCGAGAGCTTGTTATTATCAATCATTAAGAAGCAAAACAAGGCGAAAAATGAAAGGAATGTACACACCTCCTTCCTAACCATACAACAAGTGACAAAGAACGGTGCTTTTATTGGCAGCAACCGACTGAAGCACATGATAACTGCCATGATGGAACTGCGACTTGACAACCCAAAGAATATCTATTCTGACCGTTATGTTACATTCTCCAAACATCGGCGTGGCGACGTCGGCGTGAAATTGTATTATAGTCTCAGTCAGACCGGAGATGTGTTTTTTGATGAAGAACGGTTTTATAACGACCAAAAGTTGCGGAAGCTTCAAAACGAAGTCAGTTCGCAACTTCATGAATATGCAGACAAGTTCAATAAACTTTTTAACAATATAAGTGATGACAAATAAAGAGTATGTATCAAGGCGAGACGCGCTTTTGCAAGAACAGGCTCCTTACATTGTGATGAGCAAGAATGAACTGATTGCCGAAGGTGAAAACTTTTACAACATCCGAGGCGTACCAGTTATGGTCACCCCAAACGTGCAGAATCGACTCGACCAACTGATAGGACTTTCGCCTAGCCAGCGCGAAGGAGTGAAACAGGCTTACGGAAATGACGTTGTGATGAATCTGCGAAACAGTTTTGCTATGGCCAACTGCGTGGCTCGTCCAAAGAAGTTTGCGTTAATAGCCAATGCTGCCGAAAGCATAGTTGACGGTATTGTACCGTTGGACGAAGAAGCGATACCCATGCGCTCTTTTTTCGATGTCGTCGAAATACTTGCCGACAAATACAATTATGAGGTTGACCAATTGCAGGGCTCCGCCCGTGCCGCATATGGCATAATCGTACGCTTGATGCCTATTTATCCACAACACGATGCGCCTTTCAACAACGATGAGTTTGTTACCAACGGACTGTATTTAAAATGGAATCTCGGAGAGATAGAGCTTGGCAACTATTATCTGCGACTGGTTTGCACGAACGGACAGATGCAACTTTCTGAAAATTCGTTGGACCGCGTACACAGGATTGAAGACAAAAAGATAACGGAGATTATCAACTCGTCCAACAATCCAAAACTGATTACCCGGAACTGGAACTTATTTAAGCAGGCATTGGTGACAGCCAACAATACGCCTGCTTCATTGTCAGAAGTGCATAGCGGCAAGAATCTTCTGCTGCGGCATGGTGCGCCTGAAGACTTGGCGGAACAACTGATGCCTTACAGCAGGCTCATAGAAATGTATGGGACAAAAGGCCTACACGTTCCACCCAAACAAGCAAAAAGCAACATAAATATGTATGACTTGTTCAATCGCCTGACAGATTTCGCCTCGCACAATCAGCTATGGGAGCAAACCGACAATCGCTCTTCTTCGCTTATGCAGCAAAGTATGCAACTTCTTTTGCGCAAAAGAGACATACAAACTTATTATGATATTTTCTCATAATCGAATCGCTTCATGATAAAATTTATAATGATTATCCGTATATTGTCCGTTAAATTTTAA
>HF989138.1 GCA_000431275.1 Prevotella sp. CAG:755
AAAATTTAACGGACAATATACGGATAATCATTTACATATATTATCAGCACCGACAGCACCGATAACCCGAAGTTAGGGGCAAAGGTTTTGAGCGATGGGCGGGAAAGCCTGTTTTTGGATTTCTATTTTGGCTTTGAAATGGCAATAAGCAGCAAGACCGGAAAGGAATACAAAAAGGTAAACACGCGCCGGGAGTTCCTTAAACTCTACCTTTGGCAAGCACCCAGAACACCGGCGGAACGCACACAGAACAGGGAGACGCTGGAACTCGCTAAAAAGATAAGGTTTGAACGTGGGCAGGAGCTGTTAGAAGATATAGAGGGATACCGGCTAAAAAAGAAACGAGACATAAATTTTCTGGACTACTTTCAAGCCTATATTGACGAGTATACAAAAAAGGATTTCCGCATGGTGAAAATAGCCTTAACCCGTTTCAAAGACTTTTTGAGGGGCACACCCGAATATAACAAGTTTGAAAAGAATATAAAGCCCGGGCAGATAACGAAAGACATGGTAAGAGATTTCACGGACTACCTGCAAAGCCGGAGCAAGGGCGAGGGGGCAAGAAGCATATACGCACGTTTCAAGAAAGTGGTAAAACACGCGATAGAACACGACGTGATGGCTAAGAACCCGTGCAACGGTATATCAATAAAAGTAGACGGCCAACTACTAAGAAAGGACGTGCTTTCAGAAGAAGAGATAGCACAGTTAATAGACACGCGCCCCAAGGGGCAGAACCCGGAAATAAGGCGCGCGTTCATATTTTGCCTGTATTGTGGTTTGAGGTATTGCGACGTGAAAGACCTCACTTTTGCCAACGTGGATTACTCAAACAAGCTATTGAAGTTTGAGCAGAACAAGACAAAAGGCCACAGCGCGAGTAGCGGCGTTGTAATACCGCTAAACGATGGCCTTTTGCACTTGATAGGGAAGCCAAGCGAACCGGGAAACAGGGATGAGACTATTTTCAAGTTACCGAGTTATGAAATGTGCCTTAAAACCCTTAGTAAATGGGTGAAAAGTGCAGGGATAAATAAACACATAAGCTGGCATTGTGCCCGGCATTCATTCGCCGTGAATATCCTCAACCGCGGGGCTAACATAAAGACCGTGGCAAGCCTTTTAGGACATAGCGGGCTGGCACACACTGAAAAGTACACCCGGGCAATAGACAGCTTGAAGAGGGACGCTATAAATAGTTTGCCGGAGCTTAAATTCTAAGCGAAAGGGCGCACCACGGCAGGCCGGACACGGGAAAGAGGGCTGAACAAGGCGATTTAAGCCACTTTACAACCACAAACGTAGAGAGCACCAAATATCAAATACAAGCGCGCAGAAGGGCTTAAAAGTGCCTTTATGGGATTTAGCCTCAACGGCGGGAGATAGTAGGAATTTAACCTATAGAGAAATGAAAACGCGAATACAGATTGACAGAGAGACGGCGCAGACCTTGCGGCGCTGGCTAAGGCAGGGCTACATTGTGCCGGAAGAGTTGCCCCCCCTTTATATGGCGTTGGAGGATGAGGCCGCGGGGTTGATGGAGGATGGCGCTACGGGCGAAGCAGCGCACGGGCAAGCAGCTCGAGAGGGGGCGTTCGTGGCCGCGCCCTCAGACGTGAAAGCGCTTATTTCTTGGCTTGAAAACCGGGACGGGGTTAAAGTGAACATAACAATACAGACAATTGGCAACGTGACTTGCAGCTACATTAAAGCAGCAAATACAATCAAGGCGATTTAAGCCACCTTATAGCCGCGAGCGTAGAGAGAACAGCCGCGCGCGAAAGAAGCGCTTAAACGGGCTGAAAAGCGGCCTTACGGGGATTTTAGATTAATACCGCCCTTTAATTTTTTAGATTATGGACACAACAGGAAAACAGGTGGCGCAAAGCGCTGTTTATTCAAGCCCGGAGGACGCTATCCGGGCTTTGGAGCTACTTTTGTATGAGATGCGAAGCGGGAGAAGAGACCCGGAGGTGGTGAAAAAAGAAGTGGAAGCAGCGGGCGAAGCATACGGCCGGGTGGTTAATTACTGCATAGATGTAGACGACGTAGACGCAGCGCGGAGGATTTGCCGCGTAATGGGCATAACGGACAAGACACCGGCGGGAAGTAAGGTAGTTGAGTTTCTGCAAGAAAAGGCGCGCGTGCTTACTTGGGCGGAATGCGCAGGAAACCCACGCCCGCCCCGTTTCGGGAATTGCTACGAGTGTATAATCAGGGCCAGTTCCCGACTTTACAGTTGGCTGTATGACAGGCACAGGGAAGTGCTTACCGGAGAGGCCGCGCCACAGATGCCGGGACGACAAAAGGGGCAGCTCGCGCCAGAACTGCAAGAGGAAAAAGCGAGGCAGATTTTAGACAAGGCGATAAAAGCGGGGATAATTAAAGACGATTACAGCCCGACGGACAAACTAAGAACAAAAACCCTGAGAGCATATTTTGCTGTGAAATTCAGTGAGGCGATGGGGTGGAAAGACGCGTTCGGGAAGCCTCAACCCAGATACGCACCTTTTGAAAGACTGTGGGGGGATAAAGGATTCGGGGCGATAATGTATAATAAGAGGACGTATAATGGAAAGGTACAAGGCGCTGACGTTTTAGATGATTTTTTTACACACCTAAAACATTAATACACAATCATATAGCATATAGGGGTATATAGTACGATACACTGTACCCCTATTTTTTTTGTTTCCCTTGCCTTATACCTTTGCCCTTGTATTCGCTACGTGTCGGGAGAGTAACAGCCCCGAACGGCGGATGCGGGAGGCAAAGACGGGGCAGACTGTTACCTGACCCCTGACAGCCTCAACCCTCTTAAATAAAATAAAAATGAAAGAGGAAATTAAAGAGGTTGCCGACCTTGTAACGGCTAAAACCTTGTTTTGCACAAAAGAAGTGCTTACCAGCGATGAGGCCGCCCGTTACATGGGCGTATCGAAGTCGTATTTGTACAAGCTAACTATGCGGCGCAAGATACCGCACTATAAACCGGGCGGGAAGATGTGTTATTTCAACCGCCGCGAGTTGGAAGAATGGTTGCAGGCTAACCGGGTAAGCACGGAGGCAGAAATCAGCGCACGTGCGGCCGCCTATTGTCTGAAAGGAGGCGAAGTATGAACCGGGTGGATTTTAGCAGGTGGGGGCGTGATCACGCGCCCCTGCCCACCGCCCTTGCAACGTACAAGATAGACATTTGGGCGGATGATGAGGCTCCCACCCCCTGCTTATTTCAGTATAAGGACGGTACCGGACTTATTGCACGAAAGAACCTGCACGTGATTAAGGGGCGTGAGAAAACAGGGAAGTCGGCCTTTGGCATGTTGTTGGCAACCGCGGCGATGTGTATGTGCTTTTTAGGAGTGAGCCCACGAGAGACAGACCTGCGTGTTTTATGGATTGATACGGAGCAGGACACCGGCACATTGAAAAGACGAGCGAGAAAGGCAGTAGAAATGGCACAAAACGCAAGAAAAGGCACACAACTTTTATTATACAGCCTGAAAGGACTTTTGCCCGCAGAACGGCTTAAAATAGCCTTAGAAGCGATAGAACAGGAACGTCCGGATTTTGTTCTTCTTGATGGCGCGGCAGACTTATGCGCGGATTTCAACGACAACAAAGAAAGCGCGGCGGTGGTTAACGCGTTGTTAGCGGCGACGGAAAAAATAGGGTGCGCTATCCTTTGCGTTATCCACACGAATAAGAGAGACGATGAGGCACGCGGGCACATGGGCTCAATTTTGCAACAAAAAGCGGCGGAAGTATATGAGATTAAAAAGGGGGCGGAAGGTATTGTTACAGTTTCCCAAGCGGTAAGCCGATTTGCGAGCGTGCCTGATATTAGGTTTACTATTGGTGACGGTTTTTCCTTGCTCCCGACCGTAGAAGTGGCGGACAAGATAGCGGAAGACATGCGCACTATTTTTGCGGCTTTGCCTGATGGGCAGGCTGAAATGAGCAGGCAAGCCCTTTGCAAAGCAATAATAGAAAGAAGGGGCGTACAATCAAGGCAAGCCGGCAACATAATAAGTAGTGCGATACAGTCTGGCGCGCTCGTAAAAATAAAAAAAGGCGCTTACAGTCTCGCTACGGACTACATGTTTGGCGAACTTATAAACGGCGGAAATGAAGAATAAAAACAGTGTGATTTTGGGGGTGGCGCGTGACGTGCAATATGCCCCTATATATAGGGGGGCGCAATTGCACTCCCACACACCTTTGCGCGGGGGGCAGTGCAATTCCGCTGATTGCATCAAAATTGCACTATTGCATAACTAATAAAATTCAAAACCATGAATAGTATTTTTCAAACACAAGTGAGTTTTTACCCGTCGGGAGTTAACGGCGGCGGGGGAATTAAGAAGGTGAGTTTGGCAGACTGTCTTTTGTCGTCAAAATGGCGCGACGTTGTTAATACTATTAGGGCCGAACCGGACGAGGCCGAACAAAAGAAGATGAAAAGCCAGCTGCCTTGCTTTACGCCCTCCGGGCTGTTTACGGGAAAGAAGGCGTGTGATTTGGTGGAGCACAGCGGTTTTATCTCGCTTGACTTGGACGAAAAGGATAACCGGGAATGTGCGGATTTTAGGGAGCTAAAAAGACTGATTAAGGAGTGCCCCAACGTAACTTATTGCGGCCTGTCCGTGAGGGGTAAAGGTTACGTTTGCCTTGTCCCTATTGCCGACCCCCAAAAACACCGGGATTATTTTAGGGCCTTATGCGCGGATTTTGCCGCGTGCGGCCTGAAAGTAGATTCGAGCGGCGCAGATGTATCACGCAAGCGCTTTGTGTCATATGACCCTGAACCATACATAAACACGGCCGCCGCGCCTTATGATCACGTGTTGCCGTGCGAGGATAGGCCGGAAGCGCGGAAAATGGCTAACGTGTTTTCCGGCGTCCCCGCCATGGAGGGACAACTTGCCGAATGTATTTCCAGATGGGCAGAAAAAACCGAAAAAGACATCACAGGCGGTTATCCTCAATGGTTTGAGATACTTTGCGCACTTGCCTCAACCTTTGGCGAAGACGGGCGGGACTATGCCCACAGAATAAGCCAGTACGGGGACTATGACCCGGGCGAAACAGACCGGCAATATACAGAATGCTTGGAACATGGCGGATATAACTATACCTTTGCCACGTTTCTCTATTACGCCCGCAAAGGAATGGGCGACGAGGAATATGGCCGGGTCCGGGCCGCCTTGGATTTTGAAGATATAATTTTTAACGATAAAGAACAATGACAAGACACGAGTTTGTTTGCGCTGCCTTTCTTAAATACTTAGAGCGGCGTGAGGTAATGGATTTAGTTGTAAACCCGCTCTCTGCAACGGAAGAGGAGAGAGAAAAGCTTATAGAGGAAGTATTCCGGCTTTCCCTCTTTTACACCGTTATTAAGAGGTGCTGTAAAGTGGCGGACGAAGAGGAGCACAGGCCCGGAGAGCCCCTAATGCGTGGCTTTACCAAGGGACGGCAAGACCTCAACTGAGCCCCCGCGTTTTTTATGAGGGGCCGGGTGAACGGCAAAACCGCGTGCACCCGCCCAGAGATATTTTTTTGGTAACTGACCCACGTGGGGGGCATGATGGACAGGCGGAGGCGGCACGCGTTCCCGCCTGTTTTTCTTTCCCGGAAGCCTCAACCCGAACGGCGGACGGGGCCCAAGGTGGGAGTAGTGTGGTTTGTTTATACCCTGTTTATACCCGACAAATAAAAAACGACTGAAAATCAAGCGATTAACAGTCGTTTTGTGTACCCAGAGCCGGGGTCGAACCGGCACGGGTTGCCCCACTGGTGTTTGAGACCAGCGCGTCTACCGATTCCGCCATCTGGGCTACAAATTTTTCTTACGAAAAACGGTGCAAAGGTAAGTGTTTTTTTGTATTGAGCAAAGGAGATGCAGGAAAAACTTAAAATTTCGTTCTTTTATTGTTTTATATGACGCTTGAAAGAGTTTATTCGTTACCTTAGCTTGTCCAAACCAACGAATGTCCTATGATACACCAGAACGATTATTGCGTTATCTTAGCCGGAGGTATCGGACGACGCCTCTGGCCATGCAGTGTCAAGCAAAAACCGAAACAATTCCTTGATTTTTTCGGAACCGGCCGTACGCTGCTTCAACAGACATACGACCGTTTTGCCTCATTCCTGCCCAAAGATCATATCTTCATCTCTACGTTCATAGACTATAAAGACTGGGTTCGTCAGCAACTTCCGGATTTTGCCGAGGAGAATATCTTGGCCGAACCTGTGCAATTGTCCACTGCGCCGGCCGTGGCATGGGCTGCCTGTCACATTGCCCATATTAACCCCGAGGCCAATATGATTGTATCGCCGACGGACCAATACATCATTCACGAAGATGTGTTCGCCCATGACGTTGAGAAAGGATTTGAATTTGTCGACAAGCATGAAGGATTTCTTGCGTTCGGAGTACCGGCAACTGCGCCCAACACCGGCTATGGCTACATTCAGATGGGCGAAGAGCACGAGCATACGGGCTATGCCCATGTAAAAGCCTTCACAGAGAAACCCGGCATTCAATTTGCACAGATGTTCGTCGAGAGTGGGGAGTTCTTATGGAACACGGGGGTATTCTTGTGGAATCTGAGGACGCTATTGCCACGTATCTCGCAGTTCTCATCAGCCGCACCACAGCTTCTCGAAATGGAGAAAAGTGCAGACTTCGGTCCTGAACAGGAGGCGTATTGGCTGGAACGCTACTACCCTTCCGCTTCTTACCTTTCACTCGATCTTTGTATTCTTGAACGATGCTCAAACGTCTTCGTACAAAAGTGCGACTTCGGCTGGGCCGACATCGGATGTTGGCCGGAACTTTACGTCACCGAGCACAAAGATGCGGACGGGAATGCCGCCATCAACCACGCCCAAGTCATGTTTTCCGGAAGTAGCGACAATTTAGTATGTATACCAGAAGACATGGTAGCCGTTGTACAAGGCCTTGAAGGCTACCTAGTCGCGCAACAAGGCAAGGTTCTCGTCATCTGCAAAAACGACGACCCGGCCCGCGTCCGGCACATGATGAATGAAGCACAGTTGAAACTGGGTGACAAATTCGTATGATAAGGACTTTCTGTATCTATGTAGCGAAGCGAGCCGTAATAGTTCGCTTCGCTACATAGGTACTCATTATTATATATAACCTTGTCCGTGCAGCGCCGAGGCCACTTCTTCCAGTTCCGCATACCACGCTTTTCCAAAACGCCTCTCCAAAGGTTCGCGCAAGAAGCGATAAACAGGCAAATCAAGCATTTTCCCTTTTTTCACGGCCGGCCGACAGACATCCCAGCGGTGATAGTTCAATGCCACCAAGCCATTGCTTAAACGATGCTCCCGAATGGGATACAAGGCGCACGAGACGGGCTTGCACCAAGTTGTGCGGCCTGCGCGGAAAGCCCGTTCCGCAGCACAGAAGCAACACCCGTCCTCGTAACATGTAAACACGCAATCTTTCCCATTGACGATGCTCGTCACCAAATCCCCGTCCGAATCCGTATAAGCCACGCCTTGCTTGTCAATCACCGCCTGCGCGGCCGCGCCCAGCTCAGGCCATACATTGTCCAAGATATTTTCAAGTTCCCCGACTTCATCCATTGTCACCGGAGCGCCAGCTTCTCCTTCAACACAGCATATCCCATGACAAGCATCCAGATCACAGCAAAACCGCTCGGTCAAGCAGTCGACAGAAACAATGACATCTCCCACTTGCACCATCGACGGGACTCGCTTCACCTTGTTTTCATTCATCGCCATCTTTTCACCAATTTATCGGTTGTTTTCCCCACTTTGCCAGATAGTCATTCGCCAAGCTGAAATGATGGTTCCCGAAAAATCCCCGGTAAGCTGACAAAGGCGAAGGATGCGCCGAAGTCAGCACCAGATGGCGCGAACGGTCTATCACGGCCCCTTTCCGCTGCGCATAACTGCCCCAAAGGATAAAGACGAGATGCTCGCGTTTGGCCGACAACTGCGCAATCACAGCATCGGTGAAGCGTTCCCAGCCGTGTCCTTGGTGCGATCCTGCGAAATGTGCCCTGACTGTCAGCGTAGCATTGAGCAACAACACGCCCTGCTCAGCCCAACGGCGCAAACTGCCCGAAGCGGGAACGGGGCGGCCGAGGTCGGCTTCAATCTCCTTGAATATGTTTTGCAGCGACGGGGGAAAAGGCACTCCATCAGCCACCGAGAAGCACAGTCCCTCAGCCTGTCCGGGCTCGTGGTACGGATCTTGGCCGATGATGACGACCTCGACTTTCTCAAAAGGACACAGGTTGAACGCATTAAAGATCAGTGCCCCCGGAGGATAACAAGTGCTGCTCGCATACTCTGACCGGACAAACTGCACCAACTCACCAAAATAAGTTTGCTCGAACTCATTGGCCAACTGCCGCTTCCAGCTTTCTTCTATCTTGATATTCATAACTTGTGATATGGCCACAAAATTAAGCATTCCTCCCTGTTTTTCCCCTATGTCGGGATGCAGAAAGCAAAACTTTCCCCATTTTGCAGGCTGTATTATATTTTTCCCTTAACTTTGCCCCGTCAATCCAACAAGACATTCACTTTTTTCATATCGTCATGAAGAACACACTACTCCTCACCAGTTTGGGCTGCATGGCGGCTGCCGGTGCTTACGGACAGGCCACAGCCGAACGCCCCAACGTCATCCTGCTCGTGGCCGACGACCTCGGCTACGGCGACCTCTCCTGCTATGGCGCCGAACGCGTCTCGACGCCGCGCGTCGACAGCATCGCCCGCGGTGGTGTCCGCTTCACCGACGCCCACGCCGTCGCCTCGACGTCCACCCCATCGCGCTACTCCCTCCTGACGGGCGAATACAGTTTCCGCCGTCCTGAGACCAACGTAGCCAACGGCGACGCCCACCTGCTCATCGACCCCGACCAATACACCCTCGCCGACATGTTCAGAGACCAGGGCTACACCACCGCCGCCATCGGCAAGTGGCACCTCGGCCTCGGCTCCGTCAGCGGGCAACAGAACTGGAACCGTCCTCTCGACCTGACCCCCGAAGACATCGGTTTTGACTATTCCTACATCATGGCCGCCACAGCCGACCGCGTACCCTGCGTCTTCATCGAGAACGGCAGTGTCAAGAATTACGACCCCACCGCACCGATCTCCGTAAGCTACACCAGCAACTTTGCCGGCGAACCCACCGGAGCCAGCAACCCCGAGCTGCTCACCAAGCTCAAACCCAGCCCCAACCACGGACACAACCAGAGCATCGTCAACGGCATCAGCCGCATCGGTTACATGAAAGGCGGCGGACGGGCGCTCTGGCGCGACGAGGACATCGCCGACTCCATCGCGACATATGCAGTCCGATTCATGGGTGAAAATGCTGACAAGCCTTTCTTCATGTACCTCTGCACGAACGACGTCCACGTGCCGCGTTACCCGCACGAACGCTTCCGCGGCAAAAGCCCCATGGGACTTCGCGGCGAGGCCATCCTGCAATTCGACTACACCGTGGGGCTCATCGCTGACGCCCTCGACAGCTTGGGCATCGCCGACAACACGCTGCTCATCATCACCAGCGACAACGGCCCCGTGCTCGACGACGGTTATCAGGACCAAGCCGTAGAGCTCGCAGGCGACCACAAGCCCGGCGGCCCGTGGCGTGGCGGGAAATACAGTGCCTTCGAAGCCGGCACTGCCGTTCCGCTCATCGTCAACTGGCCGGGCCGCGTGCCGGCCGGCAAAGTGAGCGACGCCCTCGTCTCGCACATTGACGACATCGCTTCGCTTGCCCGTCTCATTGGGGCGGAATTACCTGTGGGAGCCGCCCCCGACAGCCGCGACCATCTTGACACGTGGCTCGGGCACAGTGATGCCCACGCCCCCTTCGCCATCGAAATGGCCGCCAACCGAACCCTCTCGATCCGTACGAAGAACTGGAAATATATCGAGCCCAGTACCGGCGCGGCCATCCAAGCCCTGACGGGCATCGAGACTGGCTACGCGGACCTCGACCAACTCTATGACATCACCTCAGACATGGGCGAAACGCGCAACGCCAGCTCGACACAGCCCGACACGCTGAAAGCTATGTCCGAGTTGCTCGCCAAGGTTCGCATGCCGTTCGCCAGTTCCGACACCTGCTTCTGGTACAACCTCACCACTCCCAACCGTGAGTCGCGCTACGTCACCGCAACCGTGCCCGGCCGCGGCCTGATCGGGCGCACCACGCCCAGAAGCGAATACTCACAATGGAAATTCGTCTTGCGCGAAGACGGAGACTACGACATCATCAACCGCGCAGACAACTGCTACATTGCTCCCGGCAAGGTAACCACGCCCGCCGAACAGCTGACAACGTCCGTCACGCAGCCTGCCACGGGTTGGTCGCTGACAAGCAGCGGAAAGATGAGTTGCCTTTTCGCCGTCACCAACGGCGACTCGCAGATGAACCAAGGCGGAACCGCACGCAACTACAACATACTCAACTGGGGCAACGGAACCAACACCACCGACGCCGGTTGCCTCTTTGCCTGCATCATGGTTGACACGTCTGTCGGTGTCGCCGACGGCATCGCCCCGATCGAGCTCGACCCGTCACAGCTGCAAGTGGTCGACGGAGAGTTCTCCCTGCCGGGCGCACATGGTGCCGTTTCGGTTTACGACATCACGGGAAAACGCCTGACGCCCAGGTCCCTGCCTAAGCACGGCATCATCATCGTGATTGCTGACGGCAAGTCCTATAAGATTGCCTACTAAGTCCAGAAAGGACCATCATCCATACATACCTTGCGAGGGGAGCGCATGCGCTCCCCTCGCAAGGTATTCAGCCAAATTCAAGAAATCACAAAAACGCCGGTTTCACCGATAAAATCCGTCACAGCGAAGACGGTTTTCCGCCGGTCTTCATCTTAGTCTTCAAGCACTCTGTCGCCGCGTCCGGAACGCTCATCCACCCTCATGCCTCCTCATCCGGTCAGGGCGGAATGCGGCTCGGCCGAGCCCGAAGAAAGCAAGCTTTCTCTTGCCTCGGCTCTCGCCTTTCACTATCTTTGCGGACATAATTTTAAGAACTCTTTTCAATCAACGCCACACTATGAATAAAAGTATGCTTCTTACGGGACTGGGCTGCTTGGCCGCAGCCGGCGCATGCGGACAGGCCACAGCCGAACGCCCCAACGTCATCCTGCTCGTGGCCGACGACCTCGGCTATGGCGACCTCTCCTGCTACGGCGCCGAACGCGTCTCCACGCCGCGCGTCGACAGCATCGCAAAGGCCGGGGTGCGCTTCACCGACGCACATGCTGTCGCTTCGACATCCACCCCCTCGCGCTACTCGCTCCTGACCGGCGAATACAGTTTCCGCCGGCCCGACACCAACGTGGCCAACGGCGACGCCGCCATGATTATCAAGCCCGAGCAGTACACACTTGCCGACATGTTCAAGAGCCAGGGCTACACCACCGCCGCCATCGGAAAGTGGCACCTCGGTCTCGGCTCCGTCAGCGGCCAGCAGGACTGGAACGGACAACTCGACCAGACACCGCGCGACATCGGGTTCGACCACTCATACATCATGGCCGCCACAGCCGACCGCGTGCCCTGCGTCTTCATCGAGGACGGGCACGTCAGGAATTACGATCCCTCGGCTCCGATTTCCGTAAGCTACCGGCAGAATTTCCCCGGCGAACCCACCGGAGCCAGCAACCCCGAACTGCTCACCAAGCTCAAACCCAGCCCGAACCACGGGCACGACCACAGCATCGTCAACGGCATCAGCCGCATCGGCTTCATGAAAGGCGGCGGACGGGCGCTCTGGCGCGACGAGGACATCGCCGACTCCATCGCTGCGGGCGCTATCCGCTTCATGGAGGAAAACGCCGACAAACCTTTCTTCATGTACCTCTGCACGAACGACGTCCACGTGCCGCGTTACCCGCACGAGCGTTTCCGCGGCAAAAGTCCCATGGGACTGCGCGGCGAGGCCATCCTGCAATTCGACTACACCGTGGGGCTCATCGCTGACGCCCTCGACAGCTTGGGCATCGCCGACAACACGCTGCTCATCATCACCAGCGACAACGGCCCCGTGCTCGACGACGGCTACCAGGACCGCGCCGTGGAGCTCGCCGGCGGCCACAAGCCCGGAGGACCGTGGCGCGGCGGAAAATACAGCGCCTTCGAGGCCGGCACGGCCGTACCGTTCATCGTCAACTGGCCGGGCCACGTGCCGGCCGGGAAAGTGAGCGATGCCCTCGTCTCGCACATCGACGACATGGCTTCACTCGCCCGGCTCATCGGGGCTGAATTGCCTTTGGGAGCCGCGCCCGACAGCCGCGACCAGCTCGACACGTGGCTCGGACAGAGCGACATCTCGTGCCCCTTTGCCGTCGAGATGGCCGCCAACCGCGCCTTGTCGGTCCGTGTGGACAACTGGAAATACATTGAGCCCAGCCGGGGCGGAGCTTTCATGAAACTGACCGGCACCGAGACAGGCTATGCCCCGACACCCCAGCTCTACAACCTGAAAAAAGAAAAGGGCGAACAGACCAACCTCTACGACACGCAGCCCGACATTGCCAAGAAACTGACCGGACTGCTCGATTCCCTGCGCAAACAGAAATAGGCACGCGCACTGAAACCTGCGACGCCGACAGCTACACACAAAGCGGGCGACAGAAGCGGAAGAGCAATGAATGCCCCGCTTCTGCCGCCCGTACGTTTTCATTCCGCAGCGCTGCGCCGCCCGAGCAGAACAGGGCGGCACGGCGCCGTCACAGCCGCAGCAGATGCCGCAATGCGGCCACGGGATGATGCCACAACATGCGCGGCCCGGCATAGCGCATGACGCGGCGCATCCGCTCGCGCATCTCGGGACGGTAACAATGAATGGGACAGTGCTGGCAGTAGGGCTTCCGCTCACCATGCGGGCAGCGCGAGAGGCGCAGCACGGCATAGTCAAGCAATTCGTGACACGAAGGGCACAATTCCTCGTTCCCCTCGGCATGGCGGCAATAGAGGCGGACCATCTGCGCCACCGTGCGCTGCTCGCGGCTGATGCGCGACGAATCGCGGCGCCAGCCTCCCGACACTGCATTTTTCGCTTCTCCCCGCACACAAACAGCGTCACGACTTCTTCCTTTCTTCTTCATACATTGGGGTATCACCGTATCCCAGCCGGAAAAACATCCACACCGACCCGGAAACCACGGAACTTGGGACACAAAGATACGCATTTCGTCCCGTCGGACGGCCAGCCCTCCCGTAAATCCTGTCACTACGACTGTTCTAAGAGGACGGCTGACCGTTTTTCCTCCCTCGCCGACAGCTTACCGGGGCAGCAGTGGCCACATTTTCCTCACCTGCACGTAGCAACGCGTAGGCGTCTCCATCCTTATGGGGCCACGGCAACCTTTTCCTTCCCCGGAGTCTGAAAAAAGCCGATGACTTCGCCGTTTTTCATGTATATGCGCCTCGTCGGACAGACACGCCAGAGAGCAATTTTACCGGTATTTCCACTCGATTACCGAGAAAAACATTGGCTCACGGCACAGTTTTTCGTAACTTTGCCGCGGTTTTCAGGAAAGCTAACTCCTTATTAATGACACATAAATACCTCATCGGGTGTGCAGCCGTGCTGGCTGCCGCTTCCCTCAGCTCTTGTATCCGCGAAGAAGCTGCCAACGCCGAATGCGACATCACGGGCGTCGACTCGGCATGGGTCAGCAGTCTCCGCACGGCAGGCATCATCAAAGGCGAACCCCTTATCAGCAATACGTCCGTCCGTTTCATCAAACGGCGCAGTGACGTCGATTGTTCTGCCCTTGCGCCGGTATTCACCCTGACCCCGGGCGCCACCATCAGCCCCGCCAACGGGACGGAGCGCGACTTCACCACGCCGCAGACCTATACCGTCACAGCCGAAGATGGTTATTGGAAGAAATCCTATACCGTCGAATTCAGCGTCATGCAGGCCTCCTCATTCTACGGGTTCGACCACGCCAAGCTCGACCCCACAGGGCGTTATCACGAGTTCTACGACCTGCAAGGCAACCTGGCCAAGCCTGACACCTCCCGCATCTGGGCGAGCGGCAACGGCGGCTACGCATTCACCGGCATGGCCCACAACCCGTTTGACTACCCCACGAGCCTCTCCGAAGAAGGCCACACGGGGGGCTGTGTCCGCCTCGAAACCAAGGCCACGGGCGACTTCGGCGAGAGCGTAGGCATGCGCATCGCCGCAGGCAACCTCTTCATCGGCGAATTCCGCACCCAGTCGGCCGTGCTCTATCCGCGCCGCGCCACGCGCTTCGGCCTGCAAGTGGTGGGCAGCCGCCCGCTCTCCCTGCGCGGCTACTATAAATACACGGCCGGCGAGACGTTCACCGACGAGCTCGGCACGCCCCACCCCGAGATGCACGACACGTGCGACATCTACGCCGTGGTCTACGAAGTCGACCCCGACAATTTCGTCCCCCTCAACGGCGACGACGTGCTCAGCTCCGACCGCATCGTGCTCATGTCACGCATTGCCGATCCGGGCGAACCGCAGGAGTGGACTTTTTTTGACGAACCCTTCACGCCGCGCAACGGCAAGGAGTTCGACTACGCCCGCCTCAGCACCGACGGCTATGCCATCGCCATCGTCATGACGTCGAGTCGCCAGGGCGCCTACTTCCGCGGCAGCGTCGGCAGCGTGCTCCTTGTCGACGACCTCGAACTCGTTTATGAAGCGTCTGAATAATCACGCATAGCTCCTTCACACCCCCACACAGACCCACGACATGAAGAAAAGCATACTCTGCCTCACGCTCGGCTTATTGAGCCTCACCATGCCCCTTCACGCCCAAAAAAGCGAGGGCGAATCCATCCTGCGCGCCGCGCTGAAAGGATGGCACGTCAAGCTGCGCGCCGGCTTCCTGCTCGGCGGCACAACGCCACTGCCCCTGCCCCAGGAAATCCGCTCCATCGACAGCTATAACCCGACGATGAACATCGCCATCGAAGGTGGTGCACAAAAAATGTTTGAACCCACAAAATGGGGAATGGCGCTCGGTGTGCGCCTCGAAACGAAAGGCATGAAGACCGACGCCACCGTGAAAAACTACCACATGGAGATGACCGCCGACGACGGCGGGTACATGGTCGGCGCTTGGACCGGACACGTCAAGACAAACGTCCGCGCCACCTACCTGACGTTCCCCATCCTCGCGGTCTACAAGGTGGCACCGCGCTGGGAACTCCGTGGCGGCCCTTACCTCTCCTGGATGTACGACGGCAACTTCTCGGGCGAGGCCTACGACGGCTACCTGCGCCACGACAACCCCACGGGCGAGAAAGCCGAAGTCAACCGCGCCTCTTACGACTTCTCGGACGACCTGCGCCGCTTCCAGTGGGGCGTGCAGGTCGGCGCGGAATGGCAGGCCTACAAGCACCTGAGCGTCTACGTCGACCTGACATGGGGACTCAACTCCATCTTCCCCAAAGACTACGACAGCATCACCTTTGCGCTCTACCCCGTCTATGCCAACGCCGGATTTTCTTACCTGTTCTAACCACACATCATTATATATAGCCCCAGAGGAACAATCATCAAACTTCAAACAAACATAAAACGTACGACGTATGAAGAAAGCATTACTTACCTTTTTCCTTGGTGCCTGCGCCCTCGTGGCCAGCGCACAAAGCGTAGCCTCGAACGTAGCCGGAGAATACACGGGCAACATCTGGATCGCCCTCGGCGCACCCGTCGACACCACGAACCAAGACACCCGCCTGCCCGACCAGCACGTCACCATCACCGCCGGTGAGACCGAAGGCACCATCAACTTCTCCCTCCCCAACTTCCAGTTCGGCGGTGCCCCGGTGGGCGACATCGTGCTGAACGCCGTCCCCGTCTTCCTCGCCGAGACCGGCTACATCAACTTCGGCGACAACCCCGCCGTGCCCCTCTCGCTGGCCGATGGCGCCATTCTGGCCACCGCGCAGATCAACACCGCCGAGAGCTTCATCAACGGCAACTTCATCCACGCCAAGATCGACGTTGTGTGGACCAACGGAGGCAACCTGCCGATCAACGTGCTCTTCGAGGGAACAACCAACACCGTAGGCATCGCCTCCATCACGACGGCCGCCAACGCCCAGACCGGCACCTACACTCTCACCGGCGCCCTCGTCAACACCACCGGCTCGACCAACGGCCTCCCCGACGGCATCTACATCGTCAATGGTAAGAAAACAATCATCAAGTAATACGACAACAATGAAGAAAATCGCACTACTGAGCCTGTTCGCCCTCGCGGCCGGACCGCTCACTGCGCAACAAATCAATGGCTCGTTCGACGACGCGTGGGAAGAATGCATTCCCTATAAATATAGCAAAGCCGTCGGAACGACTCCCCAAGGATGGAACATTGCCAGTATCGGATACAAAGTCGTCATTTTCGACGTAACAAAGGAGATGGGTATGCAGGCTGAAGGGGTGACCGGGTCAGGCGTAACCCTCGTCAATCGGTATGTTGGCATGATGGGCATGGGACAAACTGCACCTGGATACATCACGCTTGGCACGCCATGGAATGCTGCGAGAGCAACCGTGGGAGGGGATCCTCCTATCACAGAAAAGGACGGCGGCGCGTTTGGCGGCATTAATTTTACCTACCGTCCCGATGCCCTCCGTTTCTCTTACAAGCGCAGCCTCGGAAAAACAGGTTCAATCGAAGAGAGTGAAGACGCTGGCATCGAGAATTCGAGTGAAGACGCTTCTGTTATTGCCCTGCTGTGGAAAGGCCAATACTCATCGTCGGTTGGTGTGGGTGTAAGTCTCGGTTCTTCACCGACCAAGGAACCCATGATCGACCGCGAAAAGGACGTGATGGGCATGATCACCGACGGCGTCACGAAGAGCGCAGACGCCGAATGCATCGCCACTATCAATTACTCCATCGAAGGCAACCAAGCAGAATGGAAGACGCTGACCATACCGTTCAATTACACTTCCGACGCCACGCCCGAGAAGATCAACGTCATCTTCTCGTCGGCCGACTACTTCGGCGACCGCGACGCCATCGGTGCAGGCAACTCCCTGACCATCGACAACGTCGAGCTCATCTACAACTCGCAGCTTGCAAGCCTCGCCTACAACGGCACGGCCATCGAGGGCTTCGACAAGGACAACCAGTACTACACCGTGACGGGCGAATACACCGACGACTGCCTCACGGCGGTGTCGGACGGCGCAGGCGCCAGCGTGAAAGTTTCGTACAACGCCGAGAACCGCATCGCCACGATTACGGTCGAAGGCAACGACATTGCCTCCAACCCGGAGAACAAGCACGAGTATTACGTCATGTTCGCCCCCGAGACCACGGCTTACGCCAGCAAGCTCATCATGGGCCTGGCCGGAACGATGCTTCCGCCCGCCACGGAAAACGTGGGAATCTCCGAAATCAACGGAGGCAAGGCCCACTTCCTTCTGAGTAACTTTGCGTTCCAAGGAATGGTTATGGGCGACATTCTCCTGACCGACGTAGAGTGCAAGGAAGCCGAGGACGGTTCCCTCACGCTGCACAAGGAACAGACTATCCGCGTGTTCGGCGACGCTGGCAATACGTTAGGCGACCTGCCTGTCGTGCTGAACGGCACGCTCAAAGACGACAAGTTGAATGCCGACCTGAGCATCACATTGAAAGGTGTGATCCCCATTAGCGTAAATGTTTACCCCACTTCCACGCCCTACGTCGACCTCACCGCACTCACTGGCGTAGCCAGCCAGTTTGCCGCTGTGAAGGACGGACTCACCAATCCGAACTGTCTCTTCTACGTGACCGACGCCACGCTGGCTGGCGACAATGTCATCGTCGACACCGAGTGCCAGAAGCTCGTGCTCTCTGAGGACGCCGCCTTCTTCGCTCCCAAGGCCTTCACGGCTGCCGAAGTGTCGTTCGACCGCGACTTCGCCGCCGGTCGCGTGAACACGTTCGTCCTCCCGTTCACGTTCACCGTACCCGACGGCATAAGCGTCACGAAGCTCAACAAGGTGGAAGGAACCACCCTGACTTTCAGCCCCGTGACCACAGCCGAAGCCAACACGCCCTATCTCATCGAGACCAACGAAACCCGTCCGTTCGACGCCCTGACCAACGTTGAAGTGGCCGCCACGGCTACCGTCGACGTCACCGTAAGTGGCGTGACGCACCACGGTGCTTTCGACAGCGAGACCGTAACGTCGGGCGAAACCGCTTACTACGGATGGAACGAGAACGGTGAGTTCGTCAAAGCCACGACCGGCACGCTCCTGCCGTTCCGTACCTACCTCACCACCAGCGCAGCCCAAGCCGCACCGTCCTTCAAGGTCATCATGGACAAGCCGACGGGCATCGACACCATCACGACGACCGAAACAGACGGCGCCATCTACGACCTCACGGGCCGCCGTGTTGAAAAAGCAGTCAAAGGCATCTACATCCGCGACGGTAAGAAAGTATATATCAAATAACCCATAGCACTGACAGACATGCAGAAAAAAGCATATATCGCCCCCACAAGCGAGATCATCAGCCTCAGCACCGAAGCTCCCATCCTGGCCGGTAGCGTCACGGTAGACATAGATACGGCGCCCGAACAGGACGATGTGACGTTCCAGAGTTTCAAGGAACAGAACACGACCTACTGGGACTAAACCCAAAACCATAGGCCCACCCGCATGCCCCCGAGGCACGCGGCCCGATACAAGCGGCAAACCCCGGACAACGGAGTTTGCCGCTTGCGCTGTATCCAAGTGCCCGCCCGTAGGGGCGCCACTTGTGACGCCCGGTGCCG
>HF989139.1 GCA_000431275.1 Prevotella sp. CAG:755
GCAAACCACTTCCAGTTGGCCAGGCAGAGGCGCAGGAGGTCTTGCAGGCTTATGAAGTCGTCGGCCGGCCGGAACCTGGAAATTGTGTTGGCGTTATTCTTCGTTGCGGGTGTCATCTCTTGTGTGCTTATGTGGTGTGTTTCCTTGGCTTGGAATTTTACTTGACGATGAAGATGGTGGTGAGCGACGTCAGCAGAGAGGCCAGCGAGAACCAGAACGAGGTGGAGCGTACGTTGTTCCCGTTGACGGTGGACTGGCGGGCCCGCATGGCGTTGGGCTCGACGTATATCACGTCGTTCTGCTGCAGGTAATAGGCCGGCGAGGAGTATACCTGGCTGCTGGACGTCAGGTCGACGGCGTAGGTCCTGCGGGTGTCGCCTTCCTGGCGGAGCACGAGGACCTTGGCGCGGTTGCCGTAGATGGTCAGGTCGCCGGCCATGCCCAACACGTCAAGGATGGTGGTCTGGTCGCGGTCGAGCAGGTAGCGTCCCGGCGATTTCACCTCGCCCAGCACGGACACGCCGAGGTTGGCGAACTCTACCGTGACGACGGGATCCTTGACGAGGTCCCTCGTGACGAGCTCCTTCTTTATGTGTGCGGCGATCTGTTCGCGCGTCATGCCCGCCACAAGCAGGCGGCCGAGTACGGGGAAGTCGATGTAGCCGTCGGATCCCACGGTGTAGCCCAGCACGCCCTGGCTGTTGTTGAGCGGGGCGCTGTTCCCCGACACGCTGATCTGCTTCCTCACTTCCGGAAGGTTGAACAGGGCAGTGAGCTGCGGGTCACGGCTGTTGACGACGATGGTGAGCTTGTCCATGGGACGGACTGTGATGTCCTGCGCCTCTTCGAGACGGTACACGTCGCCCGGGCGCAGGTCCTGGAAGTAGAGCACGTCCTTGGGCGTCGAGCAGGAACACAGCAGAGCAAGGCCTGCGAGCAGCAGGGAGTGGAGTAACTTGTATCTCATAGGTTTGTTTATTGTTTCAGTGCGGTTTTGTGCGGGTGGCTCCGTTCGTGCCGTCGTATGGCCCGGTTGATGGCGAGCTGCATGACGATCCAGGAGGCCACGTCCGCTGCCAGGAGCCAGTTGACCCCGACGCGCCCCACCAGCACGGCGTTCAGCCCGATGAAGTAGAGCGATATGGCCAGGATGGTGGCCAGCACGGCGCGCACCCTCATGCCGGTGCGCAGCAGCTTGTGGTGCAGGTGCCGCTTGTCGGGCAGGAAGGGATTCCTGCGCGCCTTCATCCGGCAGAGCACGACGCGGATGACGTCGAACAGGGGGACGATGAGCGTGGA
>HF989140.1 GCA_000431275.1 Prevotella sp. CAG:755
GGAGAACTTTTCTCTTGCGTGAGACCGACATTGGAGGAGTGCAGACACCTGCGTGACGAATGGATAAAAGGAAAGGAGGACAGATTATGACAGCATACTATGATACTTTGATTGTGACATTCAGCGACCCTATCAGAATTTTGGATATGATGTGTACCGATACTTGTGATGTGGCAACACTAAAGGAGTGGATAGAGAGCTACGAAAGTACAAGAATGACCCCGATAAACGAACATACGGCAGTCATTACTTCCGAATACAACATGGTGCATGTGGTGGAATGGCTCAGAAAATATACCCCCATTGCCGAAATGAAAGAATACTAAAGGTGTGGCGGTACACAATACCGCCCGCACCCGAAACAGATAACCCATAAAACAGAAAGAGCATGAAATACTATTTTATATTGACAGACAGCAGGGATGCATGGATGCAGTTCGTTTACCTCCCTACGGGAGATTATGTGTCCGGCTATATCCGTGACTTGCAGAGTGTGGGAATATCCGTACATGACTATGACCTTTGGACGGAGGAAACACGCCCCATTGCCGAGCGCACATTGGAACATATAAGGCAAAGCATGAACGTATAAAAAAATCGGGTGGCAAAAGCCACCCATTGACAATAACTTAAATTCATATACAGATGATAGCGAATACAATCTTACAGCAGTTGGGCGGTCATGGATTTACCGTCATGACGGGAAGCCGTAACTATATCAATTTGGGCAACGGACTACAAATGAGCCTTGCAAGGAACAAGACGTCAGCCAACAGATTGAAAATCATATTGGATGA
>HF989141.1 GCA_000431275.1 Prevotella sp. CAG:755
CCCGCCACACGAGGCCGTCCTGATGACCTGCCGCCACTGCCTGCGCGCCGAGCTCGGCCACTGCGCCCGGCGCCACGACGCCCCCGCCCCCTGGCGCGAACCCCTCGCGCTCCGCCTGCCCGACGGACGGCGCTTCCCCCTGAGTTTCGATTGCCGCCACTGCCAGATGCTCGTCCATGCGCCACGTTAAGACCCTCCTCGCCCTCATGCTCACGGCGCTCATGGCCGCCGCCTGCTACTACCCCACGCCGCCGCCCGACGACGGCTGGACCGTAGGCGACGGCAGCCTCGACACGGCCGCCTTCGTCCGACACCACCACTACGGGCCCAACTTCAACTTCAAGGTCACCGCCGACACCCTGGCCCTCATGCCCTGCCGGCCGGGCACATCGCGCCTCGACACGTGGGCCGACACGGCCGTCGTGAGGCGTGGCGACAAGGTCGTCGTGGCCGACATAGCCCTCGTGCCGAAAGACACGACGGACAGCGTCTGGCTCAAACTGGCACGCGACCAGACCACGATGGGCTGGACCAGCGAGCGCCGCCTGGCCGAGGCCGCCGTGCCCGACGACCCCATCTCGCAGTTCATCCACACGTTCAGCGGCAGCCGCACGCGCCTGACCCTCTGCATCGTGGTGCTCATGATGGCCTTTTTCCTCATCCAAGCCGCCCGCCGGCGCCACCTGCACATCGTCCACTTCAACGACATCGGCAGCTTCTATCCCACCCTGCTCTGCCTGACCGTCTCGGGAGCCGCCACGCTCTACGGCAGCCTGCAACACTTCGTGCCCGAAACGTGGGTGGAATTCTACTATCACCCCACGCTCAACCCCTTCGGCCTCCCGCTCGTCCTGTCGGTCTTCGTGGCGAGCGTGTGGCTCATGGGCGTCACGGCCCTGGCCGTGCTCGACGACGTGAGGCGGCGCCTCGACTGGGCCGACATCCCCGCCTACGTGGCCGGGCTGGCTGGCGTGTGCATGGTGCTCTACCTCTTCTTCTCGCTGTCGGCGCCCTACTACGTCGGCTACCCCTGCCTCGTGGCCTACTGGGCCTTCGCCATCCGCAGCTACGCCCGCCACCGCACACCGCGCTACGTCTGCGGACGCTGCGGCGCCGCACTGCCCCGGCTGGGACGGTGCCCGCACTGCGGAGCGATGAACGAATAAAACGGAAAGAAAAACCGCCGCGGCTTGCTCCTTTCACATTTTTTCTATTACTTTGCCACACCTTACAAACAGACGAAACCTCAAAACGAATCACTATGGAAACATCCAGAATAGACCAGTTCCTCCTGATGAACGGCTCGAAGTTCCCGCCCGAATGCATCGTCGAAATCAGCGAAGCCCTCAAGCTGACCGCTGATGACCACGCGCAAGTGGCCGTGAGCTATCCTTATAAAGACCCGACCATCGCCATCATCCTGTCCGTCATCCTCGGCTCTTTGGGCGTCGACCGTTTCTACGTGGGCGACATCCTGCTCGGCATACTCAAACTGATCACGGCAGGAGGTTGCGGCATCTGGTGGTTTGTCGACCTTTTCCTCATCATGGGCGCCACACGCCGTAAAAACTACGAGACCATCCTACACCTCATCTAACGCCCCAGACAGACAGCCCCGCCACAGCACCGCACACGCCGCACTTTTCAAAAAACGGAAAAAAGTCGGCAAAAAATTTGGAGGATATCTCCAAAAGCCTTACTTTTGCACTCGAATTAAGGAACACATCGCGGAGTGGAGCAGTTGGTAGCTCGCCAGGCTCATAACCTGGAGGTCGTTCGTTCGAGTCGAGCCTCCGCAACCACAAGAAGCCAGACAGACACAGCAACGTCGGTCCGGCTTCTTTTTTTCATACCCATCTCCTTCCCCCGACAGCCCCTCGTTACGCCGCCAACAACCACCCGCGAAACAACAATCAACCACCCGCAAACGTAGGGGCGCCACTTGTGACGCCCGGATGACCGCCGCAAAACAACATTCAACCGCCGCCCCGCCCGCATCCACCGACACGCAACGCGACCGACCACATGTGCCGTTCCGGCACCGGGCGTCATAAATGGCG
>HF989142.1 GCA_000431275.1 Prevotella sp. CAG:755
GCATCTCGAAGTTCTACCATGCCGCCCGGGTGCGCGAGAAAGAGCCGGGACAGGCGGCACGGCTGAGAGACACATACCTGCACATAGCCGGAAGCCTCATCGCAGAAGGAGGTTCGGACGCGCTCTATGACTATCTGGGACAGGCAGCCAGCCGATTTGACAGCATCTGCCGCGACATCGACTGCCCCCGGGTGGGCGTTGTGGGCGAAATCTTCTTGAAGTTCAATCCGTTCGCCCATAAGAACGTGACGGAATGGCTGGCCGAGAGGGGCGTGGAGACGGTGCCCACCGTGCTGACCGACTTCTTCATGCAGGCGTTCGTGAACAGGGAAGTGCGCGTGGAAAGCCACATCGCGCGCCACACCTTCCCGAAGTCCCTGTACAGGCTGGGCTACCGCGTCGTGTGGAAACAGATTGAGAAAGTGAACGGCATAGCCGGACGTTTCCGCTACTTCACCCCGTTCAAGGACATTTTCGCCGAGGCGGAAGAGGCGCGGAAGGTCATCTCGCTCAATGCCCAGTTCGGCGAGGGGTGGCTGCTTCCGGCCGACATCATGGCCTATGCCCGTCAGGGCGTCAACAACGTGGTCAGCCTCCAGCCCTTCGGCTGCATCGCCAACCATATCGTGTCGAAAGGCATCGAAAAGCGCATCAAGGCTTTGCTGCCGCAGATGAACATCCTCTCGCTCGACTTCGACAGCGGCGTGAGCGATGTCAATATCGCCAACCGCCTGCTGCTCTTCGTCGACAGCCTGTGCGCACAAAGGCACGCTGAGCCGCGCGCGGCCATCTGAGGGAAAGGGCATTGCACGAATAAGGAACACTAAAATAAAACAAACACAGTCATGACAGACAAGAACAACGTGAAGACCACCGGAAACACCGACATGGAGTCCCGGATACTCGAAGCGGCCAAGGCCGTCTTCATGGAGAAAGGCTTTGCGGAAACCAGCATGGGGGACATCGCCGCCCGCGCAGGCATCAACCGCCCCAGCCTGCACTACTACTTCCGAACGAAGGACAGGATATTCCAAGCCGTGTTCGGAATGATCATCCAAAAGGTAGTGCCGAAAGTCGAGCGGTTCATCACGGCACAAGACGTCCCCCTGTCCGAACGTGTGGCAAGCCTGGTCGACGTCTATTACGAGACGTTCAGGAACAATCCGACGCTGCCGCTTTTCATAGCCAGGGAGCTGAACCGCGACGTGGACCACATCATTGAGACCATTCACGACACCCCCATGCGCGTGACCCTCATGAAAATAGTGTCAAGCCTGCGCGCGGAGATGGCAGCAGGCAAACTGAACACGGTGCCGCTGCACGTACTGTTCTACACTTTCTACGGGGCGATGGCGTTCCCCTTCCTGACGAAGAACCTCTACGAGCGCCTTTCGACGCAAGAAGAAGGCACGTTCGACGAAATGTGGGAACAATGGAAAACGTATGTCGTCCGGCAAATGGACAATTTGCTCCGCGTAAAGTAAACGGAGACCGGTCCTGAACCGGATACTATTTATTAACTTTGCGCCTGACCGTCTGTTCCATGGTGCCATGAGAAAGAAAGAAGAGAAGAATGCCATCATTGAGATAACCGAGCACCACATGGAGGACTGCGTAATAATCGGTACGCACACCCCACCGGCGGAGGGTCGCGTGTCCGAACGGGTCGTCAAACGAATCCCACGCAGAACCGATATAGCAAGAGCCGACGCCCAAAGAGGTAGCGGCCAACAGCATATTTTCGGCAGCCACGCAAGCATCGCTTTCCGCATAAAGGAACTTCCTGGGGGCAAAGAGCGTAATCACCGTCGGAGCGTCATAAAAAGCGTTTTTAATCGACGCGTCATCGGCAATGCTCGGTTGCTCCTTTGACACATAGACATCAGCCGTGGACATCCTGCCGTGAAAATGGGCCTTCTTGATGCGGCCCAACTTCTCATTCGTGTCCTTGTCCTGCGACACCACAAAGATGACTCCTTGGCGGCCGCCGGCACTGGGAGCATACAATCCGGCCTGCAGGATGGTAGCAAGTTCTTCCTCACTGATCTGCTCTTGCCTGAACCGACGGATACTGCGCCGTTTCAGCATATTATCTATCACTGCGTTACGTATCATACGTCTTTGATTTTAATTGTTCAGATTTGTTTCCAACATTGCGGGTCGGGAGCATACATACTACCGTAATAACCATACGCCACTGCCGGACATCCGCGGCAAAAGCGCAGCAGCTCACATCTACTGCATTTCTCGAACTCCTCATACTTGCGATAAGCGTCCATCTTTTCGCCTACGAAGAGGTCGTACAAGTCGTCCCTCAGTGCGTTGCCGACCTTGCTCTCCATGCGTCGACAGGCATATACCGCTCCGTCAGACAGGATGGTAAGATGGCAGTTCCCACAGTTGCAACCGTCATACACCGTATCGTCGCCCGGATAGTCCGCCGGATTGAACAAGCCTTTTTCATACTTGAACAAAGTCCACAGGTGGTCTTTCAGGTTGAACCAAGTTGGCCCGCCCTTGTAACGCTCGAATCTCTCCCAACATTGTTCCAACATCCATTTGTACGCCTCGGGCGAGCAACAAGCATCTTTGCTATCTGCGTCGGGGCAATAACGGGCAAAGGCAAAAACATCGGCTTTGTGCTTCACCACGACATCAATAAGCTCCGGCATTTCCCGATAATTCCACTTCGAAACAGTTGCCATTATTGCCACGGTCATACCTGCCCGCTGCAAGCAGGGGATTGCCTCAATCGTTTCCCTGAAAGAGCCCGGACGGCGTATGCGGTCATGTGTCACTTCCAGTCCGTCCAATGAAAGCTGATATTTACGGCATCCATATTCCGACAGTCGCCTGCAGACGTCATCGTCCAAATGGAACGGATTGCCCAGGATGGCAAACGGTATTTGTCCGGCTCTCAATTTTTCCGCCAAGCTCCAAAACCCCGGATGCAGGATGGGGTCGCCACCTGTTATGTAAAGATACGGAGTCCGACGGGCTTTCCTACCAAATTCCTTGATATTGGCTAAAACGGTGTCCATATCGTCCCCGTCCATCTGTCTGAATCCGGCATGGCTGCCCAAGGCATAGATGTAACAGTGTTTACAGCGCTGGTCGCACGCCTCCGTGATATGCCATTGAAATGCGAAATACTCCATAAGCCCTCTCCTCTTTTCAAAAGTTCCTGCCGGATATGGTATGCGGCAGGAACTTTCTCACTGAAATACGATGGCCATCATCGTTTGTCGCCTGCACCACAGGCGCTGCCGCATGCCGTCGGCTTTTCTTC
>HF989143.1 GCA_000431275.1 Prevotella sp. CAG:755
TCCAATCCTCGTCAGCGGGTGGCGGCAGGCGGTTTTCCGGGCGACACGAGTGTCGCCCCTACGTGTGCGTCGCGTTTGTCCAGTCAGTACGACGGAATTTTCTGACGCCCTGACAGGATTTTCTGTCAGCCGTTCCGTTTTTCTTCGTCGGCGACCCGTTTTTCCTATCGCCAATGACTGATTTTTTGCAGAGTTAGGCAGAGGGGCTGGTCAGGGCATAAAAAATCCGCCCGGCGGCCTTGCGGGGCGCGCCGGGCGGGATAGTCATTGCAGACAGGCGTGAGGCTTATTCTTCGAGCACGCCGAACTCGGCGCCCGAAGCGAAGTCCTGTCCGTCTTGGGAACTTGTGGCGGTGAAACGTACGAAGCGGGCCTTCACGGGCTTCGCGAGCATGATGCGTTTCAGTTTCTGGTCGTTGGCGAACTCCCCTTGGGCCACGGGGTCACCCCATGTCTTTCCGTCTTTGCTGACTTGGACCTTATATCCCTTGACATTGCCGTTACGGCTGTCCTGACGGGGCAGGTATGTGAAGCCCTTGATGTTCTTCTCTTCCGAGGCGTCGAACGTGACGGAGTGTGGGTATTGCGCCACAGTGACGGAGTACATCGTGTGCCAGTATGTGTTGGGGTTGCCGTCGACGAGGTGCGAGGCATTGCCCTCACCGCTTTCCTGGCTGGTGGTTTCGACTACGACCATCGGTATGTTCTCGATGCGCGGGAAAGTCATCGTCATTTTCACCTGGGGCATGTCTTCGTACCACGCCGTGACAGTGCCTCCTGTACGGAGATTGCGTGTGCCTTCGTAGGCTTTTGCTTTTTCCTTACCTACGGCATACATGATGGTCGCACCTTCACGTGTACCGCTAACTGTCATGTTGCCCTTGCGGTCACGGCTGATGATGGGTGTCTGGTCGCCCGACGAGGTCACGGCGGCGTTCGTGGTGAGGTCGGCGCCGTTGGTCGGGCGGAGAAGGAAGCCCACGATGTGCGGCACGGCTTTCACGTGGTCTTTCGGCAGGGGCGAACCCTGTCCGCAGCTGTTGCCGCCGAGGCCGGTCACTGCCGCGTCAAGGTTGACGTGCGTCGTGTGGCTCTCAGGCAGCTGGTAGGGATGCGGGGCCAGCATCAGTTCGAGCGCGCTCCACGGCAGGACGGAGGTGGACAGCTTTCCGGTCGACACGAACTGGATGCCGTGGCCCGAAGCGTCGGTCAGGGCGGCCCAGCGCACTTCTTCGCGGTTGGCCATGTCCTGCGGTTTTCCGTGGTTGACGAACTGGTCTTTCACGGTGCTCTCATAGCGTTCGACGAACTGGCTCGTCTTGCGGTCGTTGTAGTTGTTGAGCGGGCCGCGGCCGTAGTAGGTGTAGCGGCTGTACTTCGGGTCGACTTGGAACGAGTAGCCGATGCGGGCAAGGTCGAGCTCGGAATTGTTGGAGGTGATGGACGACGAGAGCTCGATGCTGCCGTCGGCATAGACGGTCCATGTGACTTGCGAGTTGAACTTGAAGTCGTCCGGGCCGGTGGGCTGGTCCTTATGTTCGGTGAGTTTGTAGGGGCCGGCTGCCGCACCGCCGCGGATGGTCGACTTGTAGGGAGCTTGCGACTCGACGTTGAACGAAACGACTACGGCGCCGTCCTTGCGTGTGTAGCTGTCGGAGGACAACGCGCGGTGAGCCATGTTGTGCAGGCCGTTCTGTATCCACGCGTTCCAGGCCCAGTTGTCGTTGTCGACCTGCGCCCGGTAGGCGTCGAGCTTCGGGCCATTGCCGTCGGCGATGACTTTGTCCGTGCCGTAGGTGAGGTCATAGATCGTGCCGGTCTTCTTGTCGAAGCGGGCGGTGAACTGGTCGCCCTTGACGGTGATGAAGTCCTTCTCGTCGGCCACGCTGAGCTTGCCGCCCTTGGCCACAGAGGCGATGGCGGGCCATCCGGTGGCTTCCTTCACGAGCAGCTGTTCCTCCATCTGGACATAGCCTTTCTTTGCCCAAGGCATGTCTTGGCGCAGGCGGAACTGCACTTTGACGAAGTACTCCGACTGGGGCTCGAGCGAGGCGTAGTCGTAAGGAATGGAGTAGCTGAGCGTGTCGCGGGGGCCGAGCTCCATGCGCGGGCCGCGGAAGGCGTTGCCGCTGTCGACGGGAAGGCCGTCCTTGAAGAGCGTCCACGTCATTTCGTAGTTGCGGTCGATGGGGATGAAGTAGTTTTCGTTGGCCACACGTATCTGTCCCTTCGTCATGTCGACGGGCAAGACGTCCACGTTTTGGTAAACCTTCTTCACCTCGTAGTATTGGGGCTTCGGCGTAAGGTCGGCGTTCATCAGGCCGTCCATGCAGAATATGCCGTCGTTGGGCTTGTCGCCGAAGTCGCCGCCATAGGCGATGAAGCGACGGCCCGAGGTCTTGTCGTAGTAGTAGAGGCCGTGGTCAATCCACTCCCAGATGGCGCCGCCGCAGATGTAGTTGGTCGACTCGATAGCATTCCAATAGTCTACGAGGTTGCCGACAGCGTTGCCCATGGAGTGCGCATATTCTGAGATATGGAACGGATATTTGATCGGCAGTTTGCCGCTGGCCGCCTGCCACATCCAGTTGATCGAGGGGTACTGGTTGGAGCCCATGTCGACGATGCTGTTGTTGCGCTCATACTGCACGGGGCGCGAGGTGTCGAAGGCCTTGATGGCGTTGTAGGCGTGGACGAAGTTCTCGCCCGGGCCGGCTTCGTTGCCGAGGCTCCAGATGACGATGGCGGGGTCGTTGACGTTGGCGTGAACCATCTCCATGTCACGGGCGATGTGGGCGGCGCGCCACTCGACGGGATGCGAAAGCGACTCCTTGCCATAGTAATACTCGTGGCTCTCGATGTTCGCCTCGTCTTCGAGATAGATGCCATACTTGTTACAGAGGTAATACCAGTAGGGGTTGTCGGGATAGTGGGAGCCGCGGACGTGGTTGATGTTGGCGCGCTTCATGAGCATGACTTCCTTTTCCATCTGCTCGTGAGTGATGGCGTGGCCGCGGTCGGCGCTGGTCTCGTGGCGGTTGACCCCTTTGAACTTCACAGTGCGGCCGTTGACGTAGAAGTAGCGGCCGGCGAGTCCGAACTCGTCGTCTTCGGCTTTCGTGTCCTTAATTTCGACTTTGCGGAAACCGACGGTGGCCGATACGGTCTCGACTGTGCGGCCTTTCTTGTCTTTGAGTTCGCCGATGAGGGTGTAGCGCCAGGGTTCTTCGGCCGACCATTTCATCGGATTGGTGACGTAGAGGACGGTGCGGGCGGCCTCGCTGTGGCCCGAGGCTACCTCATTCACTTCTACCTCGGCCCCCACGCCATCCACGAGACGGGTCTCGTCGCTGTAAAGGGGGTTGGCGTAGAGCGTGTAGGTCATCTTGTAGCCCTTGGCCTTCTTTTTCGAGAGGTTGCGCACGTCGGCCGTGATGGTGAGCGAGCCGTTGACGTAGTCGTTGTCCAGGTCGGGGATGACGACAAGGTCACGCACATGGACCTGGGGCTTTGACGTGAGCGACACCGAGCGGAAGATGCCCGGCAGGCGCATCATGTCTTGCGATTCGAGGAATGACGCGTCGGAGCTGCGGTAGACTTCGACGGCCACGGTGTTCTCGCCTTTTTGCAGGAAGTCGGTGATGTTGAACGCGGCCAGGTTTCGGGAGTTCTTGGAGAAACCTACGTAGTGCCCGTTAATCCACAGGTAGAAGAAGGAGTCCACTCCGTCGAAGTTGATGTACACCTCGCGTCCGTCCCACTCTGCCGGAACGGTGAAGGTGCGGCGGTAGGAACCCACTTCGTTGCGGTCCTTGAACGTTACCCAGTCTTGGGGCGGCGTGCGCATGACGCCGCCGCGCCAGTCGTCGACTTTGAGTTCGTGCTGGAAGATGACGCGCTGGTTGGAGTAGATGGGGACACCGTATTTGAGCGACCCGTCTTTCTGGATACCGACCACGTTCCAACACATGGGCACTTGGACGTCGTCCCATCCGGAGGTGTCGAAAGCGGGGTCGAAGAAGGTTTTAGGACGTTCGTCCGGGTTTTTCGCCCAGTTGAACTTCCAGGTTCCGTCGAGCGACATCCAGTAACTGCTGTGCTCGGGCAGGACCTTGCGAGCGCTCTCCGTGTCAGCGAAAGAGAAGAAGCGTGCACGGGGCTGCTCCTTGTTGAGCGCCAAGTCCTCAGGAGATTGCCACTCGCGGCCCGTGGGAGCCTCTTCGGCGGCATAGCGGAAGCCCGCCAAGGGTTGCACGTCGGCATAAGCCGGCCACGAGAGCGCGGCCGCCAGCAAACCCAATGTAAGTTTACGCATCATTTGATGAGGTTTTTGGTAGTAGCTGAATTCAACTTGCAAATGCAACAGAATTC
>HF989144.1 GCA_000431275.1 Prevotella sp. CAG:755
TCGGAGGAAGCCGCAGCCGCCACATCCTACGCCACGGCGGTCGGACGCTACCTCTACGAGCCCGATGCCTCCGTGCTGAAAGCCGGAGCCTTCCGCCTGACAGCCCAGCGCTACGGCGTGCAAAAGCTCCACCCTAACAGCCACCTCTACACTGCCGCCCATCTTGTCCCAGACTTTCCGGGGCGTTCATTCGCAGTCACCGCGTCGGGCGGAACAGGGCGGCGCGACCTGCGTGTCCTGCTTTCCGGCCTCACAAAGGCAAACATCACCGTGCGCAACTTCCCCGCCACAGTGGCCGAACTGCGCAAGCGATGGAAGCTCCGCGACGGTGGCGACACCTATCTCTTCGCCACGACCCTCGCCACGGGCTGCCATTGCCTCATCGCCTGCCGCAAGGCGACATAAATCAGCCACCCGCCTTCACGGGAAATCCCCCGCAGCCCTTGGGAAGCTGCGGGGGATTTCCCGTGAAGAGCCCGGACAGGGGCGAGAACTTTGTCCTGTTTCCGCTCAACGGCGATGGCTGAAATCGTAGATGATCTTGCCTTTCTCGTTATAGAGATAGCAATGAATCTCGTCGGCATTGAACGACAAGAGGGTGAAGCCCTCGTCGCCGGAACAGAAACGCGTCCCTTCGATGGGCGACACGGCACGCGCAAGGGAGCCGGACGTGTTCACGAGATACTCCGTCTTGCTTCCGGCAGGCACGATGTGCTGGAAGGTGTGGATGTGACCGCACACGTAAAGGTCAACGCCGTAACGGTCGAGCAGCGGCTTCAAGTACTTCTGCATATCTGCGCGTTCCTTATCACTCTTCGTGGTTTGTGCATAGACAGGGTGATGGCCCATCACTATCTTCCATTTTGCTTTCGACGTGCGCAGTTGTTCCTCTATCCACGCCAGCTGTGCCTCGCGGTCCTGGCGGCAAGCGTCGGGATAGTCGATGGAATCCTTGCGGTACTTGTCGATCAACGGGGCAGTATCGATAAAAAGAAGCAATGCTTGGGTATCGTCCTCCGCCTCGACGGTCTTGGCGTAATAGCGTGAGGGCATCATCCACCGGCGGCTCACCCGGCTGTAATCAATGACGGCCTGCGTGTTCCCGTTATACTCATGATTGCCAAGGACCGGATACCACGGAAGCATCAGTTCAGGATGAGAGTAAACCAGCTCGTAGTTCGTCATCCACAACGGGTCGGACGTCGAAGCCACTCCCTCAAAGTGATGCACGTCGCCAAGCGCCGCGACACACTCAATGTCGACCTTTTCAGCCAGATTACCCATCAGCTCTGCCACGGGCTTCTGTTCGTAATAACCGTTGCGCCCAAGGTCGTTGGCAATCAGGAAGCTGCCGGCGTCTTTCGGCAGTTGGGGAACGTCGAACGTAACGACTTTCTCGTTCAGCGCAGGCGTGGAATGCTGGGCCACGGCCGGCATGCCTCCCGTCATGGCCACGGCCAAGAAGAAGAGCGTAATCAGGTTTTTCTTCATAACGTTTGATTTTTATGTGAGTAGTCTGTAAACGGTAAGGCGAGTGTGAGCCGCAAAAGGCCCAGCACCCGGCGGCGGAGGGCCGGCAGATGTGCGTCAGCCAGGCGTTCCGCCGCGTTTCCTGTTTCGCCCGCAAAGGACGGCAATCAGCATGACAAAACTGTTACGGGTCCTTAACGAAATGATTACGGAGGCACACGCTGTCCCATTCAGCCAAACCAACGGTTTCCCTCAGGGAGGGTGGCGGGACGGGATGCCTGACAGGATTTTCAGAACGGCTGGCAGAGAAACGCCCCAGGGAACCCGCATCCCTAAATCAAGAAAAGGAGTTATGCACAGTTCCGTCCCACATACCGGAATACGAAAAAGGCGGTCCCGTGTCGCCACGACAAAGAACCGCCCGCAAAATGAGAACTATGAAAAAACTTAACGGAAGGTATGTATGATTTTTGTGGCAAAAGTACGCTTTATCTCCAAAACGGGAAGTAGACATTTTACGGGGATCAATACCCTTGTTACAGATAACCGGCGCACACCACACAGCTCCGCATGCAGCAACCGACATACACAATCGGGGCGACAAGCTGTGCCCGATCACTCACGGCATTCATTTTCGGCTGATTCCATCGGGAGAAATGGCCTTATGCAGCCACGACAGCCCGGGAAGAAGCGACGGAAAGCCGTAGACAACCGGAAGGCGCAGGGACAGGCAAGGCGAACGCAGTGACAGGAAATCCTATCATTGCGTTAGGATTTCCTGTCACTGCTCCCGTCCGCCTGGTCGTGACCGGATGGAATTTCACGACCGGCCTGCCGGATGGCAAAATTAGCCCCTTCACATCGGACAAAACGCCGGATTATGTAAGCAAGGTTATGGTTTCAGTAAAAAAGGTTATCAAACTACTTCCATATCCTCTTAATTTTGCACACAAAACAATGGCCTCGGCCAGCAAAGATGGCTACGGCCTGCTTCATGGTCACGAAGAAGCGCAGAATATGAACGAAATCATCCAATTAGACCAAGTCAACCGCTACAACGACCTTTACGGATTGACAACGCTGCACCCACTCGTCAGCGTCGCCAACCTGAACGAAGCCACACGGGCAGTTGACAACTTCTGGATACGATACGGACTTTATGCCATCTACCTGAAAATGGAGAAATCCTGCGACATCAAATATGGCCGCCGCGATTATGACTTCCAAGAGGGCACCATCGTCTGCTTCGCCCCCGGACAGACTGCCGAGATGACACGCACGCGACCTGCACACCCGCAGACAAACGCTTACGGCCTGCTGTTCCATCCTGACCTCATACGGGGTACACACTTGGGGAGGCACATCGGAGAATACTCATTCTTCTCCTATGAAATCAACGAGGCTCTCCATCTTTCCGATAGTGAACGGGAAATTTTCATCAACTACCTGAACATCATACAAGGCGAACTCAAACATGCCGTGGACAAGCACAGCAAAAACCTCCTGTCCATGCACATCGAAGTGTTGCTTGGCTATTGCATGCGTTTTTACGAACGGCAATTTACCACGCGCGCCGTGGCCAACACAGACGCCATCGCCCGTTTCGAAAGCCTGCTTAACGACTACTTCATCGGGAAACAAGCCGTCCGCAACGGCCTGCCCACTGTGAATTACTTCGCCGACCGGCTTTGCCTCTCGCCCAATTATTTTGGCGATATGCTGAAAAAAGAAACGGGGAAGTCGCCACAGGAATACATCCAGGAACGACTGGTCTGCCTGGCCAAGGACAAGCTTGTGAACACACAGGACTCCGTCAGCGAAATCGCCTATTCGCTCGGCTTCCACTACCCCCAGCACTTCTGCCGACTGTTCAAGCGCCGGGTGGGATGCACGCCCAACACGTTCAGAAAACAAGAGTGAACCACAATCACCGGACTCGTAATGGGAAAGGACATTTTAGACATCAAAAACGTCTGCGAGTGTAACCGCTGTCTCGGTAGCAAGACGTTGCATCCGCAAGTCAGCCTCATCAACTTGGAACGACCGAATTTCGACCAAAGTTTCGTGAAATTCGAGTTCTATGCCATTCTTCTTATCGAAGAATGCCCGAACAACTGCGAATGCTGTGGCCGGAGCCACTACGACTTCTCATATGCCACAATGGTATTTCTGACGCCTGGTGAAGTATTCCGCATGAACGCCACAAACACCCTGCCTGACAAGGGACTGCTTCTGACGTTCCACCCCGACCTGCTCTTCCGCACAACACTGAACAACCACATCAACAACTATACTTTCTTTTTTTACCAAAAGGAAGAGGCCTTGCATCTCTCGTTACGGGAAAAAAAGATTGTAGGGCAATGCTTCGATGCCATCAGGGCAGAACTGCATCATTCCATAGATACACACAGCCGCACACTGCTCTCGCGCCTCATCGAACTGCTACTTGATTATTGTACACGTTTCTACGAACGGCAGTTCATTCTGCGAGAGGGCGAAAATAAGGACATCTTGAAAGAATTGGAACGGATGCTCGACAATTATGTGCTGTCAGGGCGTCTGCGCCAAGGAATTTTCCCACGCCCGCGGGACTGTGCGGAAGCCCTACATCTGTCAACGGCTTACTTCAACGATTTGCTGAAATTTGAAACAGGAAAGACGCTGAAAGAATACATGGAACTCAAACGCATAGAAATGGCGAAACACATGCTGCTGTCACCAGAAAACACGCCGAGCCTCGTCGCCCGACAACTCGGCTACACCAGTGTAAGCCATTTCAGTTTCCTCTTCAAAAAACTCACAGGCCACGCGCCCACAGACTACATACGGACACAAAACTAATCACAGCCCTGAACGGACAGGACACAACGGACGGCACAAAAACATCCACACAGCGAGCCATTCCCAATCCGAAAAGCCTCAGAACCGCCGCCATTGCAAATCCTCGCCCAACCATTGTCACAACGGACCGTGAGCCCCGTTCCGCAAGTACAGCTCCCATTTCAAGTCGAATTGATTTCGGCTAAAAAGGAAGCGCGATCTGTCCGGCAAATCCTCCCCACCGGACAACAAAAACGACTCCGCCCCTGTCACAAATTCGGCCACGAAATAAAGACAATCCGACTCCCTCAATTAGAAAAACCAGCAGACCGGCCACAACTCACAAAAAAAGAACGGCTAGAACTCTTGCGACTTCCAGCCGTTCTTTTTGTACCCAGAGCCGATATTTTGTACCCACATAGTAAAGTACCCAAGTGAAGCTAAGTAAAAGAAAATCACGGGTATAAACTTAGGTACATTAACCCTTGTTTTCAAGAAAATGCCTATATTTTTCTAAAAGTTTATACCTGGTTTATACCCAGAAAAGAAGAAAAACCTATCTTTGCAGTCAAAGGAAAATAAAGGAAATAAACATGGCAGCAAAGAAAGAGTTTAGGGCGGATAATACATATAAATGATTATCCGCATGTTGTCCGTCTGTATG
>HF989145.1 GCA_000431275.1 Prevotella sp. CAG:755
AAGGTTTTGGGTTTGAATCCCAACGAAGTCACCAATCGAGCGCTTCACTCCACGAGTGAGGCGCTCGTTCTTTACGTCTAAAAAAGCTGTTCCTCCTCTCCTATTCTCGGTTCAGGCGTAAAACGATTATAGTTTTATGCAAATAAAAGTTTTATGGCTTTGACGGACGAAAAAGGTTGCCGCTTTGCAATACCGTTCAATGGCTCAACCAAAAATCGACGTACTGCCGGGCTACTTTGACATAATCGTGGTGCCTGCGGACGTACTCCACACTTTGCCGCGACAATTCAGGAATACGCTCGGGGTGCTGCACCAAATCTGTCAGCTTCTCATACACATCCTGTTCGCTGGGCAATACGTTCACAATCGGGCGCAGCTCCGTTTCTCCTAAAATCTCGTAATTCTCAGGCTCACCGCCTCCCACCACAACGAGTCCTTTGGCCATGGCCAAGAGTGCATTCATCGCCGGGGTATAAGAGTACAGTTGGTCTAGCAAGACGTCTGAACGGTTCATCATATCCTGATATTCTGCAAATGGCACCGACTCTGCCACACGCATGGTACACAAACAAGGGTTCGCCTCCACCACACGCCGCAAAGCCCGCAACATGATGTCAGTCCCTTTAATCACGCTGCGATGACGTTGTATCCCGATAAAGAAGTTCACCTCATTCCCCGTATGCGTCTCCTTAGGCCGAACAACGTCCAGATTAATAGGAAACGGGATAAACGCCAACTTCTCTGGGAAATAGGGGCGGTATGCCGCATAATACTCATAGAGTCCGGCAATGATGCCGTCGCAATTTGCAGCCATCTCGCGGTTTACCCGTTCCTTGGCTGTACCAATCCAGTCTGTTTCAATCTGTCGTGTAAAAACATTGTCCGAACGTTTCCCGAACTGGCAGAACTCAGAATATCGGAAAGTGGCGGTCTGCGTACAGGCATGTGCCCAATAAAAATCATCCCCGAAAGCTCCGAGAAAGACTTTCGCGTTATGCCGTCTCAGGTAGCGATAGACCATCGCACAGCGTTCAGCCTTCAATTCGAGGAAACATGGATTGATCAGTTGTACCACGTCATACCCCCTAAGAGAGGGTAAGCGCCTCAGGACCTGCCATAGGTATTCCGCAGCGCCCCACTTCCCTTCGCGTCGTGGAATGAGCACATCACTCTTGTAGTTCTTCCAATAATCGCCGTTCGAAAGCACACAGACTTCATGGCCCAAACGCCGCAGGCCCTCGGCAAGCGTCCAATGCACATTACTGTATTCTCCCAATAACAATACTCTCATCTATGCAGTCTGCTTCTGATGCGTTCTGCTCTCGCCAAAAGCCAAATCCCGGCTCCACATGCCGCAAGCCAACGGAACGCCACATAAAACAATGAATAATACTCACGGGCTAAGGGCCACAAGCCTTGCTGTCGCAGGGAAACTATTTCATACTTCACCTGCGGCAATGTCGCCCCTAGGCGGAACAAGTTAATCAGGTAATCGCAAACAAGAAAGTTCACTTTCCGGTCTAAGGCCTCAGCCTGAACGCCATTGAGCGCAGTTTCCGCCACACGCAAATCAGACAGACGGCGTGTGACAGCCTTAAAGTCGGACAAGCGTTTTTCCACATGCGCTCTGTCTTTCCTCGTCGTAATCGAGCCAGACCTCTGACAGTAGGCATAAACGCACAAAGACAATTGGCAAGTGCGCCCGGCATATAGGTAAAGCCTCGTATTGAATTCCTCGTCTTCGTGATAAATACCAGTTGTGAACCTGACCCCGTAAGTGTCGGCCACCGCACGTCGGAACGCATACAGCCAAGGACAACCCGAAAGGTTGTGCCGACGCATAAAATCCGCCCCGGAAGCGAAATCCGCCACCTTCCTCGTTGTTACCTTGACGCGCTCTACTGGTACATCCTCACCGACCGACTTAAAGGAAAAACTGACGATATCGTAATCGTTAGTCTGCAATATGGGGAAATAATAGTCAACAGCACCGGCATACAGGTAGTCGTCCGCATCGACGAACTGGACATATTCGCCTCTCGCAGCATCTATCCCAGCGTTGCGCGCTGCCCCTGGCCCGGCGTGTTCAAGCCGGATGTAGCTCACCTGTCCCGGAAAATCAGCCAGCACGCTGTGAGGAAAATCCTCCGAACCGTCGTCGGCCACAATCACCTCATAGTCCATTCTTCTGATGCCTTGATTCAAAATGCTATCAAGGCAACGCCGCAACCATAACGCTCCCACATTATAATATGGGATAACAAAACTCAACACGGGAGCGGTTACAGGCACGGAGTTATCGGCGCAATCGGGCATATAATCTGCAATGTAAATTCAGTCCGAAGCAGGCTAACGGCAAATTCTTCACTTTCACTTTCATCGGAACGTCGAGCTGCAAAAGAGTGAACAACGACGGCGCGTCATGACGCAGCACATCGCTGGCGCGTTGAGCCTCGTCGGGAGCAGTATCGGAAGCACGCATCCATTCTATCAGCGTATCCACCATCCCAAGATACATCACCACACACTCCCGACGGCAGGTCTCGAACGAGCGTGCCTCGCAATAGAGCGCACGGAACGCCTCCATACGGTCGCGAAGGGTGCGTGCCGTCGAGCGGACTGTAATGGAATCCTCGCGATAACGGTAGTAATAGAGCCCGGCCTCCGAAAGAAGAACAGCGCGTGCCCGGTGCAACAGACGCGGAAGCGTGCACACATCCTCAAAGTTCTTTCCTACGGGAAAGCGAACATCCTGGAACAATGTCCGGCGGTAAATCTTGTTCCATACATAGGAGTGCACATAACGCCGTGAGTTGATCCAATCCGTAAACACGTCGGGTTGTCCAGCCACCCGGCGGCAACCGGGCTTCCATATCCGCTGACGCGGAGAACCGGTATAGACCGACACGGGAAATTCCACGCAATCGAGTTCCGGATCGGCTTGTAGAAAAGAAACGTTGGCAACATAAGTGTTAAGAGCGACAGAATCATCCGAATCCACAAAAGCCAAAAACTCTCCCCGCGCCACTTCAAGCCCCGCATTACGTGCAGCACTCAGACCTGCGTTCTGTTGGTGTACGACCCTGATACGATTGTCCCTTCTCACATATTCGTCACAGATAGCTCCACTTCTGTCCGTCGAACCATCATCGACCAAAATGATTTCACAATCAGCAAGGTCCTGCGCAAGGAGGCTGTCAACGCACTCGCGAAGATATGGTTCCGTATTATATACGGGCACTATAAAACTCAATCGTGGAACATCTGTCATAATTGTCGACATTTTTGGTGGGACAAAGTTAGCATTTTTCTTAGAGAATGTTTATTTTCGCACAAGAAAGAGGAAACTCCTCTTCATCAACACTGCTGAAAACCGGCACAAATGCCCAACAAAGTCACCATCTTAGTCGCTGCATACAACGCCCAAACCTACCTTACGCAATGCTTGGACTCTCTCGTCGGACAGACGCTCAGGGAAATTCAAATTGTCTGCATCGACGACGCCTCTACTGACGGAACGTGGCGCATCATGAAACGCTACGCAGACGCTGACCCGCGCTTTGTCTTGCTGCGCCACAGCGAAAATCTGGGGCAAGCCCGGGCGCGCAACTACGGGCTAACGCGGGCCGACGGCGAGTTCGTGACCATGGTTGACAGCGACGACTGGCTGGCTCCCGACGCTTTGGCTGAGGCCTATGCCACAGCCACGTCCACTCCCGAAACCGACGCTGCCCTTTTCGAGCTCGTCTACTTCTGCCAGTCGTCGGGGCGCTGCGTCCCCTACCCTCTCCGAGCGTCAGGGCGCTGTTTTACGGGCGAAGAAGCTTTCCGGCTGAGCATGGACTGGAGCCTGCACGGCCTCTACCTCGTGCGCCGGGAAATTCATCAACGCTACCCCTTCGACGACAGCTGCCGGCTTTTCAGCGACGATAACACGACACGTATCCACTACCTTCATTGCCGACAGGTTCGCCTGTCAAGCGGAAAATACTATTACCGACAGCACGACCAGTCTACCACCCGCCGTTGCAGCATCCGCCACTTCGACCGCCTCGACGCCGAGCTGAGCATGAAGCGCCAGTTGGAAGCCGAAAGGGTTTCCCGCTCGCTGCTGGCCCAACAAGAAACGCATCATTGGCGCATCCTCATAGAATCCCATATCTATTGGCATCGCCATCGCAAAAAGTTCACAAAGGAAGAAAACCTCTTCATTCGCCGGAAACTTCACGAACATTGGCGTAAAGCCGACATCAACCTCATCGACCCGGCCATGCGCCACAAATTCGGCTACATGCCCTTGCGCTCCCATTACCGCCTTTTCTGTCTCATGACCGGAGTCTATGGCCGGATACAAGCTGTGGTTCACCACCTGAAAGGCCTCCCGGTGAAATGAACAAACCGCACGGTCTGCAAAGGAAAACGGGAACTGCTTCCGCCCGTGCTGTCACTGCTACAGTTTTTTCATCAACAGCTCCCGTTTTTCACACCCAGCCGGGCATAGTATTCACGGACACTTGGATTCGTCCCTGGCCGTAAGGCGAAGCCGACAGGCAGCATCCTGGTCCACCCCGTCCAGCCATCCCTCCGCACCCGCCAAGTGATAAAATTACAAAAATAGTCGTCTATTTTTGCGGTCAGTTGGCCGGAAACTTGTAAATTTGCGTGCAATAAAATCACTACCCTCATGACATCATTTATTGCTGACAAAATCGTGATGGACGGTTTGACCTTCGACGACGTCCTCCTTGTTCCCGCTTATTCCGAAGTTCTCCCGCGCACCGTGTCGCTCACCACGCACTTTTCACGCCACATCGAATTGAAAGTGCCGTTTGTCACAGCCGCCATGGACACCGTAACCGAAGCGCCTATGGCTATTGCCATAGCCCGCGAGGGCGGAATCGGCGTCATCCACAAGAACATGCCGATCGACGAGCAAGCCCGCCAAGTAGCCATTGTCAAGCGTGCCGAAAACGGCATGATATACGATCCCGTCACCATCCAGCGCGGCAAAACCGTCCGCGACGCGCTCATGCTGATGCGTGAGTATCACATCGGCGGTATCCCCGTCGTCGACGACGACCGCAAGCTGGTCGGCATCGTGACAAACCGCGACCTCCGGTTCGAACGTGAGATGGACAAACTCATCGACGCCGTCATGACGAGCGAAAACCTCGTGACCACGACGCAGCAGACCGATTTGACCTCCGCATCACAAATCCTGCAAGAAAACAAGATTGAGAAACTCCCGGTCGTTGACCGTGAAGGACGACTGGTCGGTCTGATCACCTATAAGGACATTACGAAAGCAAAAGACAAGCCCATGGCCTGCAAAGACGCCAAAGGCCGCCTCCGTGTAGCCGCAGGCGTCGGCGTGACGAACGACACACTCGACCGCATGGAAGCCCTCATCAAGGCCGGCGTCGACGCCATCGTCATCGACACAGCCCATGGTCATTCGAAATACGTCATCGAGAAACTGCGCGAAGCCAAGGCCAGTTTCAAGGACGTGGACATCGTTGTAGGCAACGTCGCCACAGGCGCAGCAGCCAAAATGCTGGCCGAAGCTGGCGCTGACGCAGTCAAAGTGGGCATCGGGCCGGGTTCCATATGCACGACGCGCATCATCGCCGGTGTGGGTGTCCCCCAGTTATCAGCCGTCTACGACGTGGCCTGCGCGCTCAAAGGCACCGGTATCCCTCTCATTGCCGATGGAGGTCTACGCTACTCGGGCGACGTGGTCAAGGCTCTGGCAGCCGGTGGCGACTGCGTAATGGTCGGCTCACTCGTGGCCGGCACGGAAGAATCGCCGGGTGAAACCATCATCTTCAACGGACGTAAGTTCAAGACCTACCGCGGCATGGGCTCCCTCGAAGCCATGGAGAATGGATCGAAAGACCGCTACTTCCAGTCGTCGGTTGTCGATGCCAAAAAACTCGTCCCCGAAGGCATAGCCGGCCGCGTGCCCTACAAAGGCTCCGTCCAAGAGGTCATCTATCAGTTGGTCGGTGGTCTGCGTTCAGGTATGGGCTACTGCGGAGCCGGCACAATCGAGGCCCTGCACGACGCCAAGTTCGCCCGCATCACGAACGCCGGCGTGCTCGAAAGCCACCCGCACGACATCACCATTACCAGCGAGGCACCCAATTACAGCCGCCCCGAATAATTCAAAACCTCACATCCAGATGAAAAAACTTCTCGGCACTATCGCCTTATGCCTTGCCTGCTCCACTGGGGCAGGCAAGGTCATAGACGACCCCGTCCTGATGAAAATAAACGGCAAGGACATCACACGGTCAGAGTTCGAGTACTCATTCAACAAGAACAATACGACAAACAAAGCGGAACAGACGAGCCTCGACGCATATGTCGACATGTTCATCAACTACAAACTGAAAGTTGAAGACGCGCTGGCCGCACGCTTGGATACAACAGCCTCGTTCCGGAAAGAGTTTGAGAACTATCGCGACATGCAGTTGACCCCCATGCTGATAGACACGATGTATATTGATTCCGTGGCCCGCCAACTTTACGGCCGTCTGGAACAGCGCATGGGCGGAAAAGACCTGATCCACCCGGCGCACATTTTTTTCAGACTGCCGCAAGATGCCCCCCAGGCCTACTATGACAGCGTAAAACAGCGCGTCGACTCTATCTATGCCTTAGTCAAAGGCGGTGCCGACTTCGCTCTGCTGGCACGCCAGAACTCAGAAGACCGGGGAACAGCACACAAAGGAGGACAGCTCCCATGGATCGGTCCCGGATCGACAATCAAAGCATTTGAAGATGCGGCCTACAAGCTGAAAGACGGTGAGACATCACAACCCATAGAATCACCGGTCGGCTTCCACATTATCCGGATGAACGGTCGTCGTCCCCTCGAATCATACACACGTTTGAAACCGACTCTTGTCAAAGCACTCGAACAACGTGACATTAAAGAAAAGTCGGGAGAACATACCATTCAAAAAATGATCAGCGCTTCCCACGGAAAGCTGACTCGCGACATGGTGATTGACAGCCTACTCAATAAAGCTACGGCACAAGACCCGACCTTGAAATACTTGATTCAGGAATACTACGACGGACTGCTCCTCTACGACATCAGTAAAGCAAAAGTCTGGGACAAAGCTGCCAACGACACAGTAGGACTCGAAAAATACTTCAAAGAACATAAAAAATCTTACAAGTGGACCGAGCCGCGCTTCAAAGGTTTCTTGTTTTACACGACCGACAAGAAGTTGATTAAGCCCGTCGCCAAAATGCTGCGGAAAATCAAGGATAACAGCTGGGACAAAGCCATAGACAAGGCCTTCAACACGGACTCGACTGAACGCGTCAAGGTCATGATCCCGGACTATTTCAAGAAAGGCGACAACAAATATGTCGACGAGTTGGTCTTCGACGGACCACAAGTAAAGCGACCAGACGGTTTCGACTATATCGGCGTTGCCGGCAAAAAGTTGAAGAACCCGAAGGAACTCAACGACGCAATGGGCATGGTCATCGGAGATTATCAAGAAGAGCTCGAACTCCAATGGGTGGAGAGCCTCAGGAAAAAATACACATTCGAGGTAAACAAGGAAATCCTGAAAACGGTAAACAATCACAATGACTAAAATCAAAGGACTGGCCACTATTCTCGCCATAAGTTTGGTCTTCGCTATTCCGGCCGGAGCACAGAGAAACATTGCCGACGAGGTGATTTGGATTGTCGGCGACGACCCGATTCTTCGTTCCGACGTAGAAGCCGAACGCCTGAACTCGGAACTGAGCGGGCAGCAATACGACGGCGACCCATTTTGCCGGATCGCAGAACTGATTGCCGTACAGAAGCTCTTCCTGCACCAAGCAGAAATCGACAGCATTGAAGTGACAGAGAGTGAGGTACAATCGGAAATCAGTTTCCGCGAGAATCAATACCTGCAAAACTTCGGCTCTACGGAACGCATTGAACAATTCACGAAAAAAACGATGCGGCAACTCCGCGAAATGTGGCGTGAGCCTGCACGCAACAACCTCCTCATCCAACGAATGCAACAAAAAATCGTGGAAAACGTGAAGGTCACCCCAGCCGAAGTACGCCTGTTCTATAAAGACATGCCCGAAGACAGCCTTCCTCTTGTTCCAACACAAGTCGAAGTACAAATCATCACGCAAACGCCCGAGGTTCCACGCAAAGAGATTGAGCGCGTAGAAAATCAACTGCGTGAATATGCCCGCCGGGTGAACGAAGGCGAGACTGAGTTTTCTACACTGGCCATGCTTTACTCGCAAGACGGTAGTGCACGGAATGGCGGAGAACTCGGTTACATGAACCGCACGGCGCTCGCTCCGGAATTTGCGAATGTAGCATTCAGCCTTACAGACCCCAAGAAAGTATCGAAGATCGTTAAGACTGAATATGGCTACCATATCATACAACTTATTGGCAGACAGGGTGACAAGGTCAACGTCCGTCACATCTTGTTGAAACCGGAGGTTCCACAAAGCGAAATAGACAAAGCCCTGTTGCGCTTGGACTCTATCGGTAATGATATACGGGCGGGAAAATTCTCTTTCGATGAAGGTGCGGCCTACATATCTGACGACAAAGATACACGTAACAACCATGGCATTATGGTCAACGTAGACGAAGAAATGGGAGAGAGAACGTCGCGCTTCAAGATGCAAGACTTACCCCAAGACGTCGCCAAAGTCGTCGACACGCTCAAAACAGGCGAGATTTCCCAGCCATTTACAATGATTAAGAACGGCGGTCAGGAAGTCTGCGCCATCGTTAAAGTCAAGAATCGCATCGAACGCCACCGCGCCAACATGCAAGAAGATTTCCAACTGCTCAAAGACCGAGTACTGGCTAAACGCCGCGAAGAAAAAATTGAGCAATGGATAAAAGACAAGTTAAAGACAACATACGTCAGGATGAACCCGGAAATTGCAGAGTGCAACCTGAAATACTCCGGGTGGCAAAAATGATAAACGTGACCACGTGATGAGCCGTCACTCATATTTACTTAGGCTGGCTTGGACCGGGATGCTCCTCATCCTTGTCCAAGCCTACGCTTTCTCACAAACTGACAGGCCGAGAACGCCGAGCAAGGACATAGTCGAACTCATCCACTCGGATAACCTCAGGCATAATCAATTTCTCAATCCCGACGCCCGCATCCTAACGGGCAACGTACATTTGTTCCATAACGGGATTCAAATGTACTGCGACAGCGCATACCAATACGAAACTACGAACTCTGTCGAAGCGTTCGGACACGTGAAAATCATCCAAGGAGACACACTTTCTCTAACGGGCGACTATCTTTTTTATGACGGGAACACGCAGCTCGCGCAAGTACGCCACAACGTCGTAATGAAGCACCGCGAATCCACGCTCTACACCGACAGCCTCAACTATGACCGCCTTTACAACATAGGCTACTTTTTCGAGGGCGGTCGCCTCGTCGACGGAGACAACATCCTGACGTCCGACTGGGGCGAATACTTTCTTAATACGAAAGAAGCCCTTTTCAACTACAACGTCCACCTCACCAGCCCGAAATTTGACCTCACATCCGATACCTTGCATTATAACACGCAGACTAAATGGGCCGAGGTGATGGGGCCGTCTAACATTAAGGATAAGGAGAACAACATCTACACTGAGCATGCCTACTACAACACCACCACCGAGAACGTCCGTCTGATGGATCGTTCCGTAGTAGCCAACAAAAACGGCAGGCAAATGATAGGCGACAGCATCTCATATGACAAACAGAGCGGCATGATGCGCGCTTTCGGCAACGTCATATACGATGACAAGTCCAACAAAAACATGCTCACGGGCGAATACTGCCAATACAACGAACTGACTGGCCAAGCCTACGCCACAGACAAAGCCTTGCTCAAAGATTATTCCAACATCACCGACACGCTATTCGTCCACGCAGACACGCTCCGCCTGTACACCTACAATATGGATACAGACTCCGTCTATCGCGTGCTGCACGGCTACTTCCACGTCCGTGCCTACCGTTCGGACGTGCAGGCCGTATGCGACTCGCTCGTCTACAACACCGGCATCCGACGGATGGCCATGTACCGTGATCCCATCGTATGGAACAATAAGCAGCAACTGCTCGGTGAGGAAATCTATACTTTCCTCAACGACTCCACCATCGACAGCGTGCGCGTTGAGAACCAAGCCCTGCTGGTTGAACAGTTCGACAGCATCCACTATAACCAAGTGACAAGCCAAATCATGAAGTCGTACTTCGAAAAAGGAGAAATCCGAGAAAATCAAGCGGAGGGCAACGTTTACGTCATCTACTACCCCTTGGACGAGGACAGTGTCATCGTTGGACTGAACTATACAGAAACGAGCCAGCTGAGAATGTTCATGGAAAACCGGAAGCTCAAAAGGATATGGACACCCGAAGCGACAGGTACATTCTACGACGTCTCGATCATTCCAAACGACAAACTCAGGCTTGAAAACTTCGCGTGGTTCGACTACATTCGCCCTCGTGACAAATTCGATCTGTTCGAATGGCGACCGAAGAAAGCCGGCACAGAACTCAAAAAGCAAATACGGCGCTCCGCACCACTGCAAACCTTGGGCAAAAAAGCGTAACCAAACAAGTCATGGGAGGAATCATTCAACTATTGCCTGACTCCGTCGCCAACCAAATTGCGGCGGGAGAGGTTATCCAACGTCCTGCATCCGTCATCAAAGAGCTGGTCGAAAACGCTATCGATGCCGGTGCCTCGCTCATCCAAGTATGGGTCGTGAATGCAGGGAAAACCAACATCCAAGTAGTAGACAACGGTTGCGGACTTTCTGAAACAGACGCACGCTTGGCATTTGAGCGGCATGCCACGTCGAAAATCCGAAACGTCACAGACCTGTATGCCCTTCATACTATGGGCTTCCGCGGAGAAGCGCTGCCATCTATTGTAGCCGTAGCACAGGTCGAACTGAAAACACGCACCGCCGAAGAAGAATTGGGAACACGCCTTCTCATCGAAGGGTCGAAGATCATTGAACAAGAACCCATCGCCTGCCCCGTAGGTGCCAATTTCTCGGTCAACAATCTCTTCTACAACATTCCGGCCCGGCGCAAATTTCTCAAATCCAACCAAACGGAACTAAACAACATCCTGAACGAATTCGAGCGCATCGCGCTGGCCAACCCGTCTGTTGCCATGCAGCTCCACAACGAAGGGAACTGCCTGCTCAACCTCCCGGCCGGCAAACTGCGCCAACGCATTCTGGGCATCTTCGGAAAGAAGCTCGACAAGAACCTTATCCCCATTCATGTGGACACCACACTCGCCAAACTAGACGGTTACATCGGTACACCAGAAAGTTCGAGAAAGAAAGGTGCGCAACAATTCTTCTTTGTTAACGGTCGCTACATGCGACATCCCTACTTTACACGGGCTGTGCTGTCCGCCTATGACCGCCTGATACCCGAAGGAGAGAACATTCCGTTCTTCATCCACATTAATGTCGACCCAGCCCGCATTGACGTCAATATCCATCCGACTAAAACTGAAATAAAATTTGAGGACGACCAAGAGATCTGGCACATCATCGTTGCTGCGGCACGTGAAGCTTTGGGCAAATTCTCATCCGTGCCAACTATTGATTTCGACGTCAGTTTCCGCCCGGATATCCCCGCTTTCTCAGACAACAAGCACGCGACAATCCCGTCTGTCAAAATCGACACGGGCTACAACCCTTTTGACCATCCGTCTGTCCCGCAATCATACAGAACTCCAAACAGCGGTGCCTCACAATGGAATGAACTATACGACACACTGCAACAGTCTCCCGTAACTTCCGCCAACAGCCATGATGAAGAGACAACGCCGCAAAATGTGCCCGACAGCCTTTTCGAAGATACTGAAACAGACTGGGAAAGTGTCGATACGGATTTCATCCAATTCAAGGGTCGTTTCCTGATCACCTCAGTCAAATCCGGCCTTATGCTCATCGACCAACATCGCGCCCACGTCCGTATCCTTTACGAAAACTACAAACGAAACATCGAAGAGCAACATGGGTTGTCACAAGGGGTACTCTTCCCCCAAATGATGCAACTGTCCCCTTCTCAGGCCAAACTCTTGACCGATGTTATGGACCAGCTGAAATACATCGGCTTCGACCTTGCTCCAATGGGCGGTGGGAGCTACGCTATCAACGGTGTCCCCTCCGGGACCGAAGGCCTCGACCCTGTGCAATTACTGCTCAATATCATCGAGGAAATCTCCCAAGGAAGCAATAAGAAACTTGGTGACGAAATCTACCACACGATAGCATTCGCCATGGCTAAGAAGGTGGCGGTTCCCATCGGTCAGGTGATTGGAGAAAAAGAAATAAAAGCCCTCGTGGAACAACTCTTCGCCTGTGAAACGCCAAACTATACTCCGGACGGAAAGACTGTCATTGTCATTATCCCACAGGACAACATAAACCGGCTGTTCGGTTAAATCTTCTGTGCGAAAGCCATCTTCAACGCGTACTACCACTCGCAATTCGCACACGCCAAAATCCTAACAACATCAAGGGCGGCTTCCTGCAATCGGAAGCCGCCCTTGATGTAATTAATAATGTGTCAGCCGCTCTCAAAGAATACCTTGCGCCATCATAGCCTTGGCTACTTTCATGAAGCCGGCCACATTGGCTCCCCGCACATAGTTCACATAACCGTCCGGCTGTGTACCGAACTTCACACACTGCGCATGGATATTCTGCATGATCTGTTGAAGCCGCTGGTCGACTTCTTCTGCTGTCCAACTGAGCTTCTGTGCGTTCTGCGTCATTTCCAGTCCCGACACCGACACGCCACCGGCGTTGGCAGCTTTGCCCGGAGCATAAAGAATCTTGGCTTCGAGGAAAGCATCGATGGCCTCAGGTGTCGACGGCATGTTAGCACCCTCGCTCACTGCAAAGCAGCCATTAGCCAAAAGTGTCTTGGCGTCTTCTCCTGTCAGTTCATTCTGCGTTGCGCTCGGCATGGCGATGTCACACTTCTCACCCCAAGGACGCGCCCCGGGAACGTACTTCACACCATACTGCTCTGCATATTCGCGAATACGGCCACGATAAAGATTCTTCAACTCCATGATATAGTCAAGTTTCTCGCGGTCAATTCCGTCCGGGTCGTAAATATACCCATCTGAGTCGGACATCGTCACGACCTTAGCTCCCAATTCTATAAGTTTTTCGGCGGTATACTGTGCCACATTACCAGAACCGGAAATCGTAACGACCTTGCCTTTCAGGTCAATACCACGCGTTTTGAGCATTTCAAGCAAGAAATATACATTACCGTAACCAGTGGCTTCCGGACGGATCAGCGATCCGCCAAATTCAAGTCCTTTTCCGGTCAGCGTTCCGGTATTCTCGCGTGCCAATTTTTTATACATTCCGTACATATAACCAACCTCGCGTCCGCCGACACCGATGTCTCCGGCAGGCACGTCGGTGTCCGGACCGATATGACGCCATAGTTCCATCATGAACGCTTGGCAAAAGCGCATGATTTCCGCATTCGACTTCCCACGCGGGCTGAAATCCGAGCCACCTTTTCCACCTCCCATCGGCAACGTGGTCAATGCGTTCTTAAACGTCTGTTCGAAAGCCAGGAACTTCAAGATGGATTGATTGACCGAAGAGTGGAAACGTATACCTCCCTTGTACGGGCCAATGGCATTATTATGCTGTATACGGTATCCCATATTGGTCTGCACCCGTCCACTGTCGTCCACCCAAGTCACGCGAAACGAGAAGATACGGTCTGGAATGCACAGACGCTCAATCAAATTCGCTTTCTCAAACTCAGGGTGCTCATTATAGACATCTTCGATGGTTTCCAAGACCTCTTGAACGGCTTGGTGGTACTCCGCCTCGCCAGGGAAGCGGCGTTTCAGGGTGTCTAAGACTTCTGCTGCTTTCATACTCTACTTGATAAACGTTTCTTTATATTCTGATTTCATTTGCAAAGGTAATACTTTTTGAACTATAAACAACTATTAAGTATATAAAAATAATGATGGCTTTCAAAAAGACAGCACAGATGCTTATAATCAAACGTCCTGGTCTTGCAGGAAGTCCGTCAGCGTACGGTACATGCTACCCGCGACTTCCAAAAGAAACCGTTAATAATGAAGTAACCCTTGCGCAACGGTTGGTCCCAGCCGGTCTGTCTCCACCTCCCGACACGAAAAATCCAGTCGTAGTGACAGATAATCCTGTCAGGGCGACGGCATTTTCTGTCGCTGCGACCATTTAAACAAATGACCGCTTACCTATTATAATAGGCATACACGTTATACACATGCAACGGGTTCATATCCCCAAAACATACGAAGGAAAAGCAAGCGGAGCCGAGCATGAAAAAACACCCCACTCACAAAAGGTACTCAACTAATGGCTGAAAAATTGACATTACGTCCCCGCCACTGACGAAGAGTTGACCATATCATGCTGTGCTGTGGCAAGTTTTCGTAAGGATCAACCCGCAAGACTTCTTCGGCAGCCTCGCGCGCCACAGACAACAAATCGACATCGCGAACAACGTTCGCTATCTTCAAATCAAATGGCAATCCGCTTTGTTGCGTGCCTTCGAGGTCGCCTGGGCCACGCAATTTCAAATCCTCTTCTGCTATGCGGAAACCATCCGTCGTCTCCACCATGACACCGATGCGCCTGCGCGTTGAATCACCCAGCTTGTAACCCGTCACCAAAATGCAGTACGACTGGTCGCCTCCCCTGCCGACGCGTCCTCTCAACTGATGCAACTGCGCCAGCCCGAAGCGTTCGGCGTCCTGAATGACCATCACCGTGGCATTAGGAACGTTCACCCCCACCTCAATGACGGTCGTACTGACAAGTATCTGCGTTTCCCGCCGCAGAAAAGCCTGCATGGCAGCCTCTTTTTCCTGCGGCTTCATCTTCCCGTGCAATTTCCCGACCTTATAATCCGGGAAAGCCTCGCTCATCGCGACGAAACCGGTTTCAAGATTCTTCAAATCGCTCCGCTCACTCTCTTCAATCAGGGGATAAACCACGTACACTTGCCGCCCTTTTTGCAGTTCCTTACGCATACCTCCGTAAAGCAAATCGAGGCGGTCTGAATAATAGTGAAGAGTTCGTACCGGCTTCCGTCCTGCGGGCAACTGATCAATGACAGAAACATCGAGGTCGCCATAAACAGTCATAGCCAGCGTTCGGGGTATCGGGGTAGCCGTCATGACGAGAATGTGCGGCGGATTGACGTTCTTGCTCCACAACTTAGCCCGCTGCTCCACACCAAAACGATGCTGTTCGTCTATCACGACAAGCCCAAGATTCAAAAAAGCGACAGTCGGTTCGATAACAGCATGCGTACCCACCAGAAGATTGACAGAGCCATCGGACAAGCCGCTCAACACGGATTCGCGCCGCTTTCCTTTGACACTTCCGGTCAACAGTTCAACACGAATGGGAAGTCCGCCGGTCATCTGGACAAGCGTCGCATAATGCTGTTCGGCCAAGATTTCAGTGGGAGCCATCAAGCATGACTGATATCCGTTATCGCCTGCAATGAGGCAAGCCATGAGGGCCACCATCGTCTTGCCAGAACCGACGTCACCATGCAACAAGCGATTCATCTGGCGGCCACTGCCCAAATCGGCACGGATTTCCTTCATCACACGTTTCTGCGCGTCCGTCAACTCAAAGGGGAGCTTCTCGCGATAAAACTGCATGAAAAGATCACCGACCTTGGAAAAGACGAAACCACGGAACTTCATTTTCCGGTTCTTGGCATAACGAAGGATGTCTAACTGCAAAAAGAACAGTTCGTCGAATTTAAGACGCCGCTCTGCCTGCGCCAAGTATTCCGTATTCTGTGGAAAATGCAACGTCCGCAACGACGGCGCCAACGGACACAGTCGGTAACGCTCCATGAGATAGGCCGGAAGGCTTTCTTCGGGTTCAGAAGCTGGCAAGTTGGAAAATGCGGTGCGCATGATGTCGGCCATCGTCCTCGACGTGAAGTTATGCCGCTTCATCCGCTCCGTTACCCGATAATAGGGTTGGAACGTACACGCGTCTGACTTGAATTTCTCTGCATGCTCGAGCTCGGGATGGGCAAACGAGATATGACCGTTGTAGAACGTCGGCTTACCTAACACGATGAGGAGCTGGCCTATTTTATAGTTAGCCTCCACGCGTTTGTAAGCATTGAACCACACAAATTCTACCGTGCCTGTCCCGTCTGAGAACAAAGCCTTCAAACGTTGCTTGCGCCCGACCCCTTCCACTTCATAGTCCACAATGCGTCCACGAAGCTGTACGTAAGGCATTCCTTCGTGTATCTCGTTCACACGATGCACAGCTGTGCGGTCTATATACTTATAGGGGAAATTATATAACAAGTCCCGCACGCTCCTTACGTCAAGCTCTCCCGCAAGCAGCTTGGCGCGTTCGGGGCCTACGCCTTTAAGATATGTAATATCCTGGTATAAATAACTCCGGATGGCCACTCCGTCCTTTGTTATAACATTGAGGGTTCCAACCTCATTCAATCGAGGAGCATGTCGTGCTTTATTTTCTCAACCACTTCCGCCCCACGCAAACGTTCTACTATGGCAAAAGCGAATGGAAAGACTGCACCTGGGCCGCGGCCGGTAATGATATTCCCGTCCACCTCGACCATTTTCCCCGTACATACCGCGCCATCAAGCTGAGGCTCAAAACCGGGATAACAGGTGGCCCGCCGCCCGGCCAACAGACGGCTTCGACCCAATAAGGCAGGGGCTGCACAAATGGCCGCTACGGGACGGCCGCTTTGCACATGGCTAACCATCGCTTTCCGAAGGCCGTCATGTAGTCCGAGATTCGTCATTCCGGGCATTCCACCTGGGAATACGAGCATTTCGCTGTCTTCGACACCGCAACGGCGGAAAAGGTTGTCAGCCATAATCGGTATGTTGTGCGCCCCGCGGATAAGACGCGCTCCCGTGATCGACACGGTCAGCACCTCAATCCCTGCCCGGCGCAGGATATCCAGCGTACCCAATGCTTCGATTTCTTCGAAGCCGTCGGCTAAAAAAAGATGTACCATATTCTATCGTTCTGTTGATTATATCTGTTTCCTTATTTCAAACAAGCCAAGTAACGGCGGATTGTCTCTTGCAAGCCGAGGTAAAGCGCATCGCAGATAAGAGCGTGCCCTATGCTTACTTCGTCCATCCAAGGAATACATTCATGCAGATAGGCCAAGTTCTCCAAGCTCAAATCATGCCCGGCGTTCAAGCCCAAGCCAAGTTGTTTCGCCACATTGGCTGCTTCCACGAACGGTGCCACAGCACCCTCACGATCAGCGGCATAACCTGCTGCATAAGGCTCAGTGTAAAGTTCCACGCGGTCAGCACCACAAGCAGCCGCTCCTTCAACCATGGAGGTGTCTGCCGAAACAAAGATCGAAGTCCGGATTCCCGCTGCTCTCATTTCGGTCACAACGTTTTTCAAAAAAGCTGCATGCGCCACCGTATCCCACCCATGATTGGAGGTCAACTGTTCCGGGGAGTCTGGCACCAAGGTCACTTGGGCCGGCCGCACTGCCAGCACCAACTCGCGGAATCTCTCGTCGGGATACCCCTCGATGTTAAACTCCGTGCGCAACGCTGGTTTCAACGCAAAAACGTCCGAACGCCTGATATGTCGCTCATCAGGACGCGGATGTACTGTGATGCCTTGCGCACCGAACGATTCACAATCGAGCGCCACTGCCAGCACATTCGGATTGTTCCCTCCCCGTGCATTTCGCAACGTGGCGACTTTATTTATATTCACGCTAAGTTTTGTCATTGCCTGCTATGCTTTATCGGATCATTGAGCCCATTTAATTAGTCGCTAGGAAATGGCCGCATTCCAGCTTTACCGAGAAGAAAGCCCGCTTTCGCTTGTTCCAGCGCGCACCTTTCCGTATATTTGCAAAATTAATAAAAAAACTTCGTTCCGAGACATAAGAAACCAAGGGAATAAATGTTTTTTCCATTCATACTTACGAAAAAGATGAAAATAACGTTATTCGGGAACACCTGCCAAGCTGAGAAAAGCCAATACGTGCATCAAGTCATCGGAAAACTGTCACAGCATGGAGCTACCATAACCATAGAGCCTTCGTTCCGGGCATATCTCGACACGATAGGTTTCCCGATTGCCTCATTTGAGAGTGACAAGGAATTGCAAGGCGTTGACTTAGCCGTCTCAATCGGCGGCGACGGCACATTCCTAAGTACAGCCGCTCACGTCGGCGACAAGAATATCCCCATCCTCGGTGTCAACACGGGACGGCTGGGATTTCTGGCCGACATCTCGCCGGAATACATCGACCAAGCCATCGATGCTTTGTTCCGGAAAGACTACGCTATCGAGAGCCGAAGCATCATCGAAGCCACCAATGACGAACGGCCCTTCAACCACTACCCCTTTGCCCTGAACGAAGTTGCCGTGCTCAAACACGACAACTCCTCTCTAATCGACATCCGCACTGAGATAGACGGTGAGCTCCTCACGCACTACATCGCCGACGGCCTCATCGTCAGCACGCCGACTGGTTCAACCGGCTACTCCCTTAGTGCAGGCGGACCGGTCATCGTGCCCGGGACACAGACGCTCTGCCTTTCAGCCGTCGCCCCGCACAGCCTTTACATCCGCCCCGTCGTCTTGAACGATGACGTCACCATCACCCTGACCGTACAAAGCCGTAGCCACAACTTCCTTGTCGCCATCGACGGCCGCAGCGAAAGTTTCCGCTCCGGAACTACAATCACACTCCGCCGGGCTCCCTATGATATTAAAGTCATGAAAATACGCCACAAGAACTTCTTCGACACACTGCGGACGAAGATGATGTGGGGCGCGGACAACCGTTTATGATCACCGGACAAATAAGGTGAAAGACGAAACGCCAAATGAAGAGAGAGTTCACGCCCTTCCGATTAGCCAAGCCGCAATCTATATTCGTGAGACATAGACAATGAACTTCAAGAAAGCCATCTCGAAACACACATTGAGCTCCATGTGGTCCAGCACACGTTGGCTGTGGAACGTGTGGCAGGGTCACCGCATACAAGCCACCCTGAATACCATTATCGGCATACTGAACGTCGCGGCGGGACTCACTTTCGTATGGGCCACCAAGCTGACCATCGACATCGCCACACACACAGACGCCCGCCTCACCCTGAACGAGGCCTTACTCCTGCTCTCCGCCATTCTTGCCGTCGAGATCGCCTTAGGTATGTGCAGCCGATGGATTCGCGCCACACTGGGAGTGAAAGCCCAAAACAGCATGCAAGCGCGCACTTTCGGCCACTTGCTTCACAGCACATGGCGCGGACTTCAATCCTACCACAGTGGTGACATGCTCAACCGTATCGAGAAAGACGTCACAACGGTCGTGAGCTATCTGACCGAATCGCTTCCTGCGCTCATCACAACCGTAGTCCAATTCGCGGGAGCTTTCCTCTTTCTTTTCCTAATGGACCGCACGCTGGCACTCATAATTGTATTTCTGCTCCCGATATTCCTGGTCATCAGCCGCCTCTACGTCAGCCGAATGAAAGCACTCACCCATCAAGTCCGCTCGACAGAAAGCCGCATCCAGGCACTCGTGCAGGAAAGCATACAGCACAACCTCGTCATCAAAACGCTCGAACGATGCGCAACCGTGCTGGCCAACCTCCAGACACTGCAAGGACAACTTTGCGGCGAAGTCCGCCACAAGACCCGTTACTCACTCATCTCATCCGCGGTGATGAACATCGGATTTTCGGCGGGCTACCTTTTCACATTCGGCTGGGGCGTCCACAACCTTTCGGATGGGCTCATCACATACGGCGCCCTCATCGCTTTTGTCCAACTGGTAGGACAGATTCAAGGCCCTGCCCGCAACCTTACCCGTTTCATCCCTATTTTCATCAGCGCGTACACCTCAGCCGAGAGGCTCATCGAGCTGGAACGCATCCCCCCCGAAGACACTGCAACGAACACGAAAAACCTTAAAGGAGGAGTAGGCATCCGCCTGCGCGACGTAACATTCTCTTATGCCCCGACCGAGCGGAAAATCATTTCAAACCTGAAATTCGACTTTCCGCCCGGAAGCCGCACAGCCATACTCGGAGAAACGGGTGCAGGGAAAACGACCCTCGTACGCATGTTGCTTGCCCTGGTAAATCCAACCCACGGAAGCATCACCCTCTACGACGCCACGCACGCCCTCCCGGTCACGACTTCCACCCGAAACCTTTTTGCCTATGTGCCCCAAGGCAACACCCTGCTAAGTGGAACCATCCGCTCGAATCTTCTCCTTGGCAACCCGAAAGCCACCCCCCAGCAGATGGAGCAGGCCCTATGCATGGCCCAAGCCGACTTCGTATTCTCGCTTCCCGAAGGGCTCGACACGCCCTGTGGCGAACAAGGAGGAGGACTTTCCGAGGGACAGGCACAACGCATCAGCATAGCCCGCACACTGCTGCGCGATGCGCCCATCCTGCTCTTCGATGAAGCTACCTCCGCCCTCGACAACGACACGGAAGCCAAAGTGATTGAACAAATCGTCCGCCACTTTTCAGACCGCACGCTCATTTTCGTCACACACCGCCCCTGCGTACTTGAATACTGCACACAACACCTCCATATGGAACGGGAAAAAACATAAAGTGGCAAACTTTTTCAGCCATAGGCTTGCCAGTTTCATCCGGAAAGCCTATCTTTGCACCCAGAAACAGTCGGGTAAGTGCTGCACGGCCAGCTCCCTTCGAATCCTCCAGGGCTTGACCGCAGCAAAGGTAGTTGGTTGTAGCGGCGCGATGCAGAGAGCTTACCCACCCGCCTCTTTAGCTCAGTTGGCCAGAGCACGTGATTTGTAATCTCGGGGTCGTTGGTTCGAATCCGACAAGAGGCTCACCAAGCAAAGCGGCACACAGTTTGATAAACTGTGTGCCGCTTTCCATTTTATCACTTCGAAAGGAACATAAATGTAACATGGTTCCACATCTGCAAGCACTTGAACATCACCCCATAAACATCCACTACGACGGCCAGCCGTCCCGTAATGTCTACCGCACTGATGGATTTTACAGGACGGCTGACAAACTCTTCTACACCCGTACCTGCCGTTTCCCTCACCCCCGGATTGTTCTTCCTGACAGACACATGACAACGAAAACGGAAGAAAAAAACGCCTATATGACCGCCACGACACATCAATTCAGCCATAAGAGACAGATCATTCGGATTTATTTACTTAAATTTGGAGCGCGAAAAACGCGAACAACTATTCCTTATCACTTGAGTTCAACTTATAAATGCAACTTTTTG
>HF989146.1 GCA_000431275.1 Prevotella sp. CAG:755
CTGAGGAATTCCTCAGTCGGGGGCGGCCGTTATCTCATTATTGTTTGCGGTTGTTCAATCGGTGCAGCACGCCTGCGCTGAGTTTCTTGGACAGCCCCGAACTTTTGTTTCCGTGCTTTGCGTGATTCTGTCTGCCCGCCGTGTGACCATATCCATAACCGTAACCGTAGCCGTAGCCATAACCCAACACATTGTTCACGCAATCGTTGAGTACGACGGAAATGTTGCCCAGTTGCTTGTCGTCGCTTAACCGTTGAAGCGTGGGCAGGAAATGGCGGTCTTGTACACCTACGCGAATGATGAAAAGGGTCTGGTCGGCGACGCGGCTGACGATGCCGGCATCGGCCACCTGCAATGCTGGCGTGGTGTCGATGATGATGTAGTCGTAGCGGCTACGGAGCTCGTCGATGAGTTCGTCGAAGCGGGCGTCCATCAGCAGTTCTGCCGGGTTAGGCGGCAGCAGACCGGCTGGGATGAAGTCTACGTCTTGCAGATTCGTTCCGCCTCGGCTGATAATGATTTCCTCTACACGCGTGATGTCGCCGTTCAGGTATGACGTGAGGCCGAATCGGTTGCCCAGTTGCTTGCTTTGCGTACGTTTGCGGATGTCGGCGTCTATCAGGATGACGCGTTTGTCTGCACGGGCCAGAATGGCAGCCAAGTTACGCGATACGAACGTTTTGCCCTGTCCGGGTGTCGCCGAAGTACACATGACGACTTGGTTATGCTTGCGGATGAAGCTCAGTCCGTAGCGAAGCATTCGGAACGCCTCTGTCACGGTGTTGTTCGTCTCGTCAGTGGCTATGAGAGTTTCGGAATCGCCCAGCTTGTTGGCGTCCTCCCAGCGTGGGATTTCGCCGATGACGTTCAGGTCTGTGGCGTCTTCTATGTCTTTCCGGCCACGGACAGCGGTGTCCATGTAGGAACGGATGGTGAAGACGGCCGTCGGGATGAGTATACCGATAAACAGGCCGATAGCCATGATGATCATGGAGTGGGGAGCCACTGGCCGTTCGAAACCGAGCGGATATTCGACTGTGCGGATGTTGGCCTCATTGATGGCGAGCTGTAAGGCTACTTCTTCGCGCTTGTTGAGCAAATAACTGTAAAGCGCGCTTTTGATTTCTTGCTGACGTTTGATGTCGCCGGCGCTCTTCTCAATGTTGGGGACGCCGGAGAGTATTGTGTTGAATGTGTTCTCGTTACGGCGGGCGCTTTCGGCGCGGAGGCGGAGCGTGTTGACAAGGCTGTGGACCGACGCCCGGATCGCTTCGTTCGTGGCTATCAGTTTTTGGTTGAGATCGTTCATCACAGGGGAGTTCTCGCCTGTGTTGGGAGCCAGCCGGTTCCGTTCCAAGACAAGTTTGTTATATTCGGTAATCTGTTGTTGTATGCCTTGGTCCACCATGTCGTTCAGCACGGGAATAACCTGGTCCGCCTTGCTGTTGTTTTTCAGGAAGTCTTCCAGATACTCGGCTACACTGAGTTGCACTTCGGCCTGCAACATGGACAAGCGCAGTGTGCGTTGCTCTTCAAGCGCGGACTGTGCGCTTTTCTCGAAATCGACAATCTGGTTGCGCTCCTTGAAGCGGGCGAGGCTGCCTTCGACGTCGTTGAGCTCGTCGCCAATGATCTTGATGCGGCTGTCGATGAAGATGGCTGTACTCTCGGCTATGCGGTTCTTCCCGTCGATGATGTCCTCTTTATAGACGTCGAGCAGGACGTTGAGGAAGTCCTCCGCGCGTTTTTTGTTGGTGTCCTGGAAAGTCAGGACGATGAGCGAGCTTTCCTTGTCGATTTCACCGCAGGAGAGCTTGCTGCGATACATTTCCGTAGCTGTAAAGACCGGAAGTCGGGATACTGTGACGGTAGTCGGCTCCAAGCCTTCAAGGTTCATTTTCCGGGTTAGGTACACATTACCGGCTGGCGTGGCGATCCGTTGGCCATAGGCTACGACTTTGTCAATCCGGCAGTCCTCGTCTTTGTAACGAACATCAAAAATGCGGAATTTCTGGTTGTCGATCAGGTCGACCTTGAAAGTGATGTCTTCGTCGATTTCGGCCGGACGGAGGAAAGTTGCCTCAAACGGACGTTTTTTGTAGAGCGTGCTTTGGCCCAGACCGTTTTTGACCGAGTAGTCCACGTCAAGTTTGAGCCGCGTGACTACGCGCTCGATGAGGCGATGAGACTGTAAAATGAAGATTTCGTTTTGCAGCTGGTCGCCAGCCGTGATGCCGTTAAGCTCCAAAAGGGCATTCATGTTGCTGGGCATGCGCCGGGAGCCGCTACTGCCGTCGGCACCTTCTATTTCGATTACGGCCTGACGCTGGTAGACGCGGGGTTGTTTGCGTTCGTAAAGAAAAGCCAAGCATCCACAGACAATGATTGAGAATACGAACCACCGCCATTGGCGTCGCAATGTGCCGGTGCAGGCCCTGACAATGCTGAGCCAGTCGATGTCTTCGGTTTCTTGCTGAACGGCGGGGGGATTGATATAGTTCTGATTTGCCATGGCTGCTTACTTGGATATTGCGACAATGAGTGAGACGATCGATGTCAGCATGCCGATGAGCGAACTAGACACGGACAGATACGTGTAGCTCGTGCTGCCTTTCACCTTGACTGATTTGTTCGATTCGACGTATATCAAGTCGTTTTGTTGCATATAATAGGCTGGCGACTGAAATACGCTTTCAGGTTTTGTCAGGTCGACGACGTAGCTGACGCGCTTTCCGTTCTCTTCACGGACGACGAGGATCCGTGTGCGGATGGCTGAACTGTTCAGGTCGCCTGCGCGGCCAAGCGCTTCGAGCAGGGTGAGCCGTTGGCCGGTGTAGCTCTGCACACCGGGATTGCGCACGTCGCCTAGAACGGTGACTTTGAAACTCATTATCTTTGTGGTGACAATCGCGTCGGATATGTAACCATCGGCCATCAGGCTGCGGATTTTCTCAGAGACTTCGTTCACCGTGAGCCCTTTAACCAAGATTTTCCCGAAGATAGGGAAGTCGATATATCCTTCCTTGTCGACGTAAAAATAAGAAACTCCGGACTGTGTATTGATGGTGCTACCGGTGTATCCGGATCCTGCCGCGCCGCCGATGAGCGTTTGGGTGTTAAAAGGCGCGATGAGTGCGGCGTCCTTGCTGCTGACCGATATGGCCAGTTGGTCGTCGGGCTGGACCGTCAGTTTGTAATCTTGATATATCTCTTGCGGAAGGGCGTATTGCATTGAAGCCCCTTGGATGTAGGTCATATTCTTGTTGGATACGCAGGATGTTACGAAGCACAATGCCGCCAACATGACAAACACTCCGGACAGTTTGTTCCTCATTGCGTGATGGGTTTTGTGAACGATAGTTATACTGATTATGTTTCGTCCGGCAAAGGTAGGTAATTTTTAGGAATATCCGCTGCCCTGTGGCGCTAAATGTGTGTGGGCGCACGCCGGTGCTGCTGTTTATAGAGTCAACAAGCAAGTGCAATATTAAGAAT
>HF989147.1 GCA_000431275.1 Prevotella sp. CAG:755
CGACCGGCGGCAGCCGGGCGTCCGGCGGATTTCCGAACCGTCAGGACAAACGCAATTGAGCAGTCGGCAGCGCTTCATAAATGACGGCCGACAAATTTTCTCACTTTTTCCGGAAAACATTTGGCAGTTTCGGAAATTCCGGTTTCCTTTGTGGTTAAACAAAATTGTTTAACAATAATGTTAATCCAATTATGAAAGAAACCGGGAACCGGGAGCAGGCCATCCTGCGGGCAGCCGAGCGCGAGTTCCTCGCCCGGGGCTACGACGGGGCGAAGACCACAGCCATCGCCGAAGCCGCCGGCGTGACGCACGCCCTGCTCCACTACTATTTCAGAACGAAGGAGAAACTCTACGAACGCGTGGTCGAAAACGCCATCAGCCAGCTCGAAAACTCGCTCGTCGAATCGTTCTCGGCCAGCGGGCAGGCGTTCACGACGCGCTTGGAGGAAGGGCTTCGCCGTCACTTCCTCTACCTGCTCGACCACCCCGACATGCCCCGCTTCCTCATCAACGAGTTCGCCGCCCACCCCGGCCGCACCGACGCGCTGCGGATGCGCTTCGGCGTGCTGCTGGGCCGCGTGCTCGCATCGCTGCAAACCGACATGGAAGCGCAGGCCGCGCAGGGCGCCATCGCCCGCATGAAGCTCACCGACCTGCTCCTCGATGCCGTGTCGCTCAATGTGTTCGTCTTCCTGGCCTACCCGATTGTCGGCTCACTGTTCGCCTCCGGCGTCGACACCCGCGCCTTTTTCATGGCACGGCTCGAAGAGAACCTGACCGTCATCCGAAAACGTTTACAACCCGACCTGCCATGCGAAAGTACCTCACCCTCCTGTTCGCCGGACTGGCTGCCCTGACGGCCACGGCGCAACCGACGCTCGACGCCTGCCGCCGGGCGGCCCGTGAGCACTATCCCCTTGTCCGCCGCTACGAGCTGCTCGAAGCCTCGCAGGAATTCACACTCGAAAAACTCAGCCGCGCTTTCCTGCCGCAGGTGAGCCTCACCCTCCAAGGCACGCTGCAAAGCGGCGTGCCCGAACTGCCCGACCACTTGAAGTCGCTGCTCGAATCGCAAGGCTCAACGGTGGAAGGACTGCACCACGGACAATACCGCGCGCAGCTGGACGTGACACAGACCGTCTGGGACGGTGGCCGCAACCGGGCCCAGCGGCGCGAAACGGCGGCCCAGACCGAAGTCAGCCGCCGACAGACCGACGTAGAACTCCATCAGCTTTATTCGCGCGTCGATGAGCTGTTCTTCGGCCTGCTGCTCATCG
>HF989148.1 GCA_000431275.1 Prevotella sp. CAG:755
AGTATGGCTCAATCTCAAACGTACTGGCTTCCGGGTTGTCGAAGCCTTGATGCATGATGCTCAACACATGATTGCGCCGCATGGCTTCGGCAATGGGCGTGAGCCATGTTTGTCCCGATGGAATATTCTCAAAAATAATCCGGTCTTCCAGTTTGTTGTCCGCCTGAATTTGGTTCAAGGTAGCATATGAACTGATCAGCCAACTTTGCAGATTGTTTCCTTCCAACCGTTCCGGTTCGTCTATGTAATACCGGTAACCGTCCTTCCGGTCACAATCAATATACACGTCAAAGATGTCCTTGATAGCCTTCTGGTGATTGTGGAATGTGCGCAAAGGTAATTCCTCACCATAGCCAAGTCCGCTTTCCTGCCAAAGCTCGCTGATTTCTTGAAACGTCAGGCGTTTGTATCGGCGCAGGGTATCTATCAACCAAACATACCGCCCAAAGAGATTTGCAGCCATACTGTTACTATTTAATGTTTTGTTACAAAGTTATCTGTTTACATGTGAAAAATCGCGGCACATCCTTATTTTTCTGCTTTATCATTAATTTTTTGTGGTTATGCCTCGTTTTGGCATTTAAGACTCTTTACTTTGTAGCAGAATAGATGTTAAACCTTTTAATGACAAGTAGTATGGCAACAAAGAACTGGAACAACGATTTTATGGCTAAGGTATTGGAAGAAGCCGCATGGAAAGAGCTGTCAAGCGAATTTGCTTGGAATGAGCAACTACTGGAAAAGTACAAGGACAAGGTGGCGTGGAAAGAGATTTCCAATAACAGCAACATCATTTGGACTGTATCCATGATAGAGAAGTTCAAAAACAAAGTCGATTGGGAGGAACTTTCCAGTTCGGACAATGAGCATCTGTTTACAACGGAAAATCTGGAGAAATACAAGAATTATTGGAACTGGCGTGAATTGTCGAGGAATTCAAGTGTAGAACTTACTTCCACGCTCTTGGAGCAATTTGCTGAATATTGGGATTGGAGTGAAATCATCGACAGCTATCGCCGAGACGAATTGTATAGCATGGAGTTTCTGGAGAAATATCAGGATTATATTCCTGCTTCCTCTTTGCAGCGTTCCCGCCTGTGGGACAAGTTGGTCGAGGACGAAAAGAAACAGTTGAAGATACGCATCCTTTCATAGATCAAAATGAAAACCGTAGAAAACTACAACGTAAAAATCTACACGGACAACATCGAGGACAGCGCCTGCGAACAAATCAAAGAGTTGCTGTCCATCGATGTGTTCAGCAAGTGCAAAATCCGCATCATGCCCGACGTTCATGCCGGGGCTGGCTGCGTCATCGGTTTTACAGGTGATTTAGGGGATAAGGTGATTCCAAATATCGTGGGCGTGGACATAGGATGTGGCATCTTGGTACAACCGTTCGTCTGCGTGAATGACATAGATTATCATGCTCTCAACGAGTTTATTCTTCACTACATACCGTCGGGCCGCAATTATCGGGACAACCGATATGCACCGCTCCCACACCTATACATGGATGTATATCGCGAAGCCAAGGACATCATCAAGCAGTTGCGCTGCTACCGCGAACTGAAAGAGACCAAACGCTTGAACGCCTCAATAGGTTCACTGGGTGGTGGCAATCACTTTATCGAACTGGACAAGGACGAATGTGGCATGACCTATCTTGTCGTTCACACCGGAAGCCGCAACTTAGGGAAACAGGTGGCGCAAATCTATCAGAAGTTAGCCGTAAAGTGCCAGTCTGGATGGGCCGAACTGATGGAAGAACAAAACTGCATGATTGCCGAATACAAAGCGGCAGGACGTAAGGACGAGTTGCAGGATGCTATACGCCAACTGCACAATTCGTTCAAGATGCGCAAGCCGACCATACCGCCCGACCTGTCCTATCTGGAAGGTGCTTACCGTGAAGACTACCTGCATGACATGCGCCTCTGTCAACATTGGGCCACGATGAACCGCAATCTGATTGCCAACCTTATCATGGATTACTTCATATCCAAAGACTACGTTGAATTGAAGCAAAATGATTTAGCATTTGAAAGCGTGCATAACTACATCGGCGATGACAACATCATCCGCAAGGGGGCAATTGCCGCTTATGAGGGGCAGAAGTGCATCATCCCGCTGAACATGCGTGATGGGTCGCTTATCTGCATCGGCAAGGGCAACGCCGATTGGAACTGTTCCGCCCCGCACGGTGCCGGGCGCATCATGAGCCGGAGCCAGGCTTTCAAGAGCATATCCATGGACGACTACCGAGCCTCCATGCTGGGCATATACAGCGAAAGCCTGTCGGAAGACACCAAGGACGAATCGCCCATGGTGTACAAACCGAAGGATGAAATCATCGGGAACATCCGCGACACGGTGAGCATTGTGAATGTGATAAAGCCCATATACAACTTTAAAGCTGCAGAATGATATGGATAAACCAAAAGAACTGACAGGACTGGATTCTGACAATTATGACTATCCGTTGGCCGACGTTTCCCATCTTTCTGAAAAAGAGAAACAGGACTTGCTAAGACGAGGAATGCACATTCCGAAAGAATTGCATTCTGACGAGGAGTTTGAACAATGGGTAACACTATTTGCTGAATGGAACAAGTACAGCTACAGCGACGGGCATAAGCCCACGGAGGAAGAAAGAAACTTCGAGAAAATGGTTACCGCAAGCTATGAACGCGGCCTATGGTATCACCGCAAGCGTTTCAACGAATGGAAGAAAGAACATCTGCAACCGCTCATTGACGAATTGATGGAGCACGCCGCCCATGACCCGCAATATGACTGGCAATATCTGTATGCGCTGGAATATGCCAAACTGCGTTGCATGAGGACCTATTTTTCACATTCTCTGATAGCGGACGAGAACGGGAATTTCGGCTTCAACTACTGGATAGACATCTGCATAGGCCTGTTGGAACATATCAAAGACGATGGTTTACATATCTCCCGGCAGCAGATTGAACGGATGAATATCCGAAACATCGGTGATATCGTTCCCCGCTCCCTTATAGATGCTTACGAAGAAGCACCGATGCCGGGTGAGGAAGAAGACGATCTTCCCGACAAGCTCTATTACGGCATGAAGATATATGTCCGCAAGATGGAGCGGCTGTATTATCGGATACGTCTTTACAAGATGAGGGAGTGGTGGGAATAAAGCAAACATTATAGGCAATAACTCCAAGAAAGGGATATCAGTATATTGGCATCCCTTTCTTAAACTTATCTCTTGTTCAATAACAGCGTAACCTTTACTTCCTTTTTCTCATAATCTTCTGTCTGCATACCGAACAACATGTTTGTGTATCCAAGATGTTGCATCACGGATTTACGGAAGATCTCAAGCTCCGTTTCATCCAGCGGGCAGTGAGAAGGACAACGGATGAAGATAACGGCACTGTCATACTTCGTAAGGTCAAACAGCTGATATTGGGTCATTGACTCCAGAATGTAGGCGAGGCGTGAACCGGTATCCTGTGTCACAGAGTGGTAATCATACTGTCTGCCGTATTGCATACTGAGCAGAAACTCCACGTCGCTCCGCCTAAAGGTGCTGCCTTCGGCGGAAAGCATCCTTACCAGATTCTCTCGTGCGGCCATTTTGCGCAGATATTCTTCCCGTTTGTCCTGACGGTATTCCCGCTTTCGTTTTGAGCGGTTCATGCGATTGTTAAAGAAATCACGCGCGTTTGTCCACGTAACATAACGCCGTCCGTCCTTCCCCTTGCTGCGTAGTCGGCGTGGAGTTTGATGCCGCCAGATGCTTTCCTCCAGTTTATCCAAAGCAACTTCATACTTATTAGTCAAAACCTTTGGCCCAAATTTTCTTTGCCATGTTTCTTCTCTTTCGTCAGGTGAGAATCCCCAATAAGTGATTTCCCACAAGCAATGCATGGCGAGTTCTGCCAGAGTAAGATGCACATCGTCCGCCACGACAATTTCTTTGGTCAAATCTTCTTCCCAAGTACAGTCGTGCATCGGGCTTACGCCAATCCATTTTTCTTCATCTTCCCATTCTCCGCCATGCCATTCTACAAAGATTTTACCTTCAAAATTATTTGCAGGTTTCATGTTACGAAGAATGTCGTATGCCTCGCGGAAGTCATAGAGGTTGTCCAGATGTTCTGGCTCGTGTTTCTCCAGATACGGAAGAAGTTCGTCGAAGCCGACTTGCGTTAGTAATTCTTTTAGTGTCATAATTATAAGTTTAATTATTTCCATATCAACGGGTCAGGACAATACTGCTTCCGTTGACATTTTAAACATTCTGAACCACGCCATACCTTATCAAATTCTTCAACAACTGAATTTAGAATATTCACTTCGTCAGTGATTATACCAGCTTCAAAATTGCGGCGCAATGGAGATTTCATACCCATACCTGCGCCCGTCAAGTTAGCACTTCCGATGTAACAGAAGAATGAATCAATAACGATAATCTTAAAATGCACGCGGGGACACAGCATCCGCTCCAACTGTTTAGCAAGCAAGGGATAACTGTCAAAGTCCTTTCTGAATGGTTGCCCTGGCTCTTTGGCATGTATCAATCTTATTTCCACTCCTTTGCCAATCAGTTCTGACAAGATGGCTAAAAAGGGGAGGCTCACTCCATTGCGCATTACGTAAAGATCCTTGATATCAGCAGTACCGATCCAAAGGGTACGGCGTGCTTTTGCCACAAGGTTCAGCACGATGTCATAATGCTCAATGTCAGAAATAAATTTTAAATGATTATCCGCATGTTGTCCGTCTGTATGT
>HF989149.1 GCA_000431275.1 Prevotella sp. CAG:755
GCTGGTATATAAAAGAAGTCCCCTCCACTTGTTTTCGGTGGTAAGGGACATGATTTCACGAAAATAAGATGAAGCCTCGAATGGAGGATCAGTTCACGCGAACGGCCTTAATGACGTTCTGGACACGTTTCAACGCATTGCAAACATCGCGCACATCGTCCGTGTCATGCAGTCGAATGACAAGTGTCCCCTCAAAGATACCGTCTTTCGTCTCCAAGGATATTCGGGTGATTTCGAAGTTAAGTTGCGCATGTATCACATCAGCGATCTGACAGAGCATCCCTTGCATGTCTATGCCTTTGATGTAGATCGTGCAGGTGAAGAAATGAACTTTATGCGTGTCCCACTTCGTTGCGATAATGCGATTGCCGTAACTGCTTTTCAACCGGTTTGCCACCTCACAGTTCCGCTTGTGGATAATAAGGTTGTTGCGCTCATCAATGTAGCCCAAGGTGTCGTCGCCGGGGATTGGATGGCAGCATTCGGCCAAATGGCATTGCTCGAGAGTTTCCTCATCAAGCATAAGGGTCTTCTTACGGTCTATGCCCTTGACGAAGGCTTTGGCCACACTGCTGACATGTGAGGAGGCACGCGAACCGATGAACGGGATATAGCGCCGCCAGCCCGAACTTCCCGTTTTACCACGCAGGTAATTGACGTCGTTTTCATCAAGCACGACTTTCTTCTCACTAATGGCGAGGAGCAACTCCTCACGGGTGGCATAACCATGAAACTGAACGAGCTTCTCCACATTGGGAGTGCTGGGCTCGATGTCCTTGGCGGTCAGGAAGTCTTTAAGTATCTGCTCGCCTTCACGCTGATGCTCACGGTCGGCACGGCGCAGGATAGCCTGGATTTTTCCTTTGGCCTTGGCTGTATTGGCAAAGTCAATCCACTCGCGCTGAACGTGCTGTGAACGCGAGGTGAGGATTTCGACTTGATCGCCGCTCTTCAAACGATAGTTCAACGGCACGAGTCTATGGTTCACCTTGGCTCCTATGCAATGGCTTCCCAGGAACGAATGTATCGAGAAGGCGAAATCGAGAGCCGTGGAGTTCGCCGGCATTGTCTTGATTTCCCCTTTGGGCGTGAAAACAAGTATCTCAGAAGCGAAAAGGTTCAACTTAATCGTATCGAGAAAGTCGAGCGTGTCCGGCTGAGGGTCGTCAAGGATCTCCTTGATAGAGTTAAGCCATCGATTCAGTTCGTTGTCATCATTCTTCGCTCCTCCGTCCTTGTACTTCCAGTGCGCGGCAAACCCTTGTTCGGCAATGTCATCCATGCGATCGGAACGGATTTGCACTTCAATCCACTCTCCGCTATGGCTCATAAGAGTCACATGCAACGCCTGGTAGCCATTGGTTTTCGGATGGCTGAGCCAGTCGCGCAGGCGGTCCGGATGAGGTTTATAAATGTGTGACAAGGCTACATAGATGTTGAAGCACTCATTTACCTCCTCCTCTCGTTTCAACGGGGTGAACACGATACGAATAGCAAGAATATCGTAGATTTCCTCAAACGTGACGTGCTTCTTCTGCATCTTGTTCCAGATGGAATAAGGGCTCTTCACGCGGGCCTTGATGGTATATTTGAGGCCCATCTTGTCGAGCTCGGCGCGAATGGGAGGCGTGAAGTCGTTAAAGATGGCGTCACGCTCACGCTGTGTCTTCGCCAGTTTTTCTTCGATAGCCTTATACTCTTCCGGATGCTCGTACTTGAAGCTCAGGTCTTCCAGTTCGGTCTTTATCTTGTTCAGTCCGAGCCGGTCAGCCAAGGGTGCGTAGATGTAAAGCGTCTCACCCGCAATTTTATATTGCTTGTTGGGCGCCATGCTTGACAGGGTCCGCATGTTGTGCAGGCGGTCGGAAATTTTAATGAGGATGACACGGATGTCGTCGCTCATTGTCAGCAGGAGTTTCTTAAACGTCTCGGCCTGCAACGAGGCTCGGTCTCCGAAAATACCGCCAGCTATTTTCGTCAATCCCTCTACAATGTTCGCTACCTTGGGACCAAAAAGGTTGCTGATGTCCTCATTGGTATAATCGGTGTCCTCCTCGACATCATGAAGCAACGCCGCGCAAATCGAGGTGGAGCCAAGACCGATCTCCTCGCAGGCTATCTGAGCTACAGCGATGGGATGAAGAATATAAGGTTCACCCGACAGACGACGAACGCCTTTATGGGCTTGTTTGGCAAAGTGGAACGCTTTCGTGATGATGTCAACCTTACGCCTGTGGTTGGATGCGAGATACGTATCCAGCAATTTCTTGAACGCGGCGTTTATCATCTCTTCGTCTTTCTGCTCCTGAGGAGTCAGCGCATTTGTCTTCGTTTCTTCCATCGTCGTTCAGATTTAAGGTTACACATCGGGCGCCGTTTTCATCAACGCACGCGAATTCGCTTACCGGCGCGTATATTGCTGCCCTTGATACCATTCAGCCGACGCAGTTTGCTGACGGTTGTCCCGTGGCGCTTGGCCAGTTCCGAGAGGGTCTGTCCGCTGCGGATGGTCACGTATTTGCTCGAAGAGCGACGGGTGGTCCGTTTTTTCTTCGTAGCCGTTTTACGACGTTGTTCACCCGGTTCGGGAGCCACAGAGGCGTTCACCAAGACTTCGGCCCTGCGAGCGAGCAGTTCGTCCTTACGATAATTATATACGGAGTCTTCATTGTCGATGAAGGCCGTTATTTCCGCGTGAGACAAACACAGCGACATGGGCCGGATCGAGCCCGGAATGAGTCCAGTGCGGTATTGCGGGTTCAGTGTCCGCAACTCTTCGGGGTCGATGCCACACACCGCTGCAATCTGGTCGAAGTGAACGTCGCGACTGAGCATGACCGTATCTGTACTGACAGGTACTTTCGTCTTCATCGGACAGATATTGTGTTCACAATAATAGTTCATGATATAATTGGCAGCGATGAAAGCTGGGACATAACCGCGGGTCTCGCGAGGCAGGTAGGGATAAATCGTCCAATAGTCGCGCGAGCCGCCTGCGCGATGAATGGCCTTATTCACGGCGTTGGGCCCGCAGTTATAGGCGGCAATAACGAGATTCCAGTCACCGAACATGGCGTAAAGGTCGCTCAAATAGTGAGCCGCCGCGTAGGATGACTTGACAGGGTCGCGGCGCTCGTCGATCAGACTGTTGACTTCAAGGCCATAGCGTTGGCCCGTGTCCAGCATGAACTGCCAAAGGCCGACAGCACCGGCATGACTGACGGCACGGGGGTCGAGCGCCGACTCGATGACAGGCAGGTACTTCAATTCCAACGGCAGGCCATACATGTCAAGTGCCTCTTCGAAGATGGGCACGTAGAAATTGCAGGCGCCAAGCATATAAGAGACAGAGCGGCGCAGGTGACCGCTATATTGGTCGATAAACTTCTGCACCACATCGTTATATGCCAGTTCCATCACAGCCGGGATGCGACGCAGGCGGTCGATGTAGACTTCCTTTTCAAAGACAGGATTGACATCAGGGTTCTCGCAATTCGTGTCGGGAACGAGATATTTGCGTGCATTCCACTCCCGCAAAAGGCTGTCGGCGTCGTAGGTCATTCCTTCGGGGAGGTCTATGGTCTCTTCCTGCTGGTTGGTGGGATCGACTGCCGTTATCTTCGTCTGTGCCCCGGCTGTCAGCACTCCGGCGACGAACATGCATATCACTAATCTGCTACGTATCATGTTTCTTCTTTACTGTTAAAAATTCAAACTACACCCAATGCCATACGAAGTAGAGCGATGCCACCCCCGTTCGCTTATCACAGCCGGCTCGAATCTCATGCTGAGGTCGCGCGAGATATCGAAAGCCGAAAGCTGAGCATCGACATAAGCGTCGATCACGGACAACAGGTAGACGGCCGCAAAGCAAAAAGCGCTCAGGTCGCGGTAACGGCGATAATAGTCCTTTTTGTTCTTAAATATGTTTTTGAACTGCTCTTCGCGCCCGGTAATGTCATAACGCGGAGGGAGCATGTCCATGTAGCTGTCGGTGTTCGGGTCGTCGTCCATGATGTCAAGGTAGGCTTGGGAGTAGTCCATGTACATCTGCTGGTTCCACATCAGAGCATAGGTACAGCCCAAGAATCCTCCATAGATGATGGGGAGTTTCCAGAACTTCCGGTTGTAAATCTGACCGGCACCCGGAAACACAAGGGCCAGCCACAAGGCCCGTTTCGGTTTGGGGATGAACGCTGCCTTCGGCATGGGGGGCGGCAGTGTCCCCCCGACCGAATCCACTGCGGAAAAGAGCCGCAGGGTGTCGGCCGGAGCCGTTGCTGCGGACGCAGCAACGGCCGAATCAGTCGCAGCGACCGTTTTTTCTGTCAGCCGTCCCGTCTTTTCTGTCGCAGTATCCGTCCTAAGAGTCACAGCACTGTCTCTCGCCGTTACGACGGCCGCACTGTCAGGAAGAGAATCCGCCCGGCTAAGGAACGGGCTGCCGGCCCTTGCGAGGCCGGCCAGACAGAACAACAAGGTCAATATGATTCCCCTCGCGGCTTTCATCCTTTCATTTTATCGAACAGGCCGATGATTCGCTCCAACTCTTCTTCCGAAGAGAAGGGAATACTGATTTTTCCCTTGCCTTGCGGCGAGCAGGTCATCTGCACTTTGGCTTGGAAGAATTCGGACAGTTTTGACTTCAACATATTGAATTCTTCGGGCAGCCGCCGTCCGTCCGAAGCCAGTTTTTTCCGGCCGCTCTTCACGGTCTCGCCACTGTTGATGGCTTTCACCATCTCTTCCACCTGCCGAACAGAATAACCGTTGGCTTGGATTTCACCAAACAGCTTGATTTGCAAAGCCGGATCGTCGAGCCCAAGCAAGGCACGGGCATGACCTTGGTCTATCTGGCGGTTCTGCAAGGCCACTTGCACCGGAGCTGGCAGTTTGAGCAGGCGCAGATAGTTGGCAATCGTCGTCCGCTTCTTCCCCACCTTGTCACTCAGCTGGTCTTGCGTCAGGTGGTATTGTTCAATCAAGTTCTGGTAGGCCAAGGCTATCTCGATTGAATTAAGGTCTTCCCTCTGGATGTTTTCCACGAGGGCCATCTGCATCATGTTCTCGTCGTCGGCCGTGCGGATATAAGCCGGGATCGTGTCAAGCCCAGCCATCTGCGAAGCCCGCCAGCGCCGCTCACCCGCGATGATCTGGTAGGTACCGTCTTCCATCTTCCTGAGCGTAATCGGCTGGATAATACCAATCTCGCGAATCGATGTGGCCAACTCTTGCAGAGTCTCTGCCGGAAATTCTCGACGTGGCTGATTGGGATTTGCCTTTATCTGGTCAAGAGGAACCTCACTGATCGACGATGAGCCGCTGGTGCGCACCTCTCCTGTCGAGATAAGGGCGTCGAGCCCGCGTCCCAAGGCGGGATATTTCTTATGTACTGCCATGTTGCGTCAAGCGTTTTTACGAATGATTTCCTTTGCCAGCGTCAAATGGTTCTTGGCTCCTGCCGAGTCTGCGTCATAGAGGATGGCCGGCATTCCGTGGCTCGGCGCTTCGCTCAGTTTGACATTACGCTGGATGACGGTCTTGAACACGAGTTCCTGGAAGTGACGTTTCACCTCGTCGTATATCTGGTTAGCCAAACGCAGACGGCTGTCGTACATGGTCAGCAGGAAACCTTCGATTTCGAGCGACGGGTTCAACTTCTTCTTGATTATTTTTATCGTGTTGAGCAATTTGCTGATTCCTTCAAGCGCAAAGTATTCGCACTGCACTGGAATAATGACCGAATCGGCTGCCGTAAGCGCGTTGACCGTAATCAGGCCCAACGAAGGGGAACAGTCGATTAAGATAAAGTCATACTCGTCTTTCAGGGGAGCCAACAGGTTTTTCAGAATCTTCTCGCGGTTCTCCAAGTTGAGCATCTCGACTTCCGCGCCGACCAGGTCGATGTGCGAGGGGACAATGTCGAGCCCGTCAATGTCCGTCGTGTAAATCGCCTCATGGACATCGACTCCGTTGATAATGCACTCATAGATTGAGCAGTCAATCTCACCCAAATTGACGCCTAGTCCGGACGAAGCATTCGCCTGAGGATCGGCATCAACCAGCAAGACTTTCTTTTCAAGTGTAGCCAAAGAAGCAGCAAGGTTCATCGACGTAGTGGTCTTTCCTACGCCGCCTTTTTGGTTGGCTAATGCAATAATTTTGCCCATAGATTTTCTTAAAATGCCATAACTTGTAGGTCGCAAAGATAGTTATTTTTCCACGAAGCTCAGGCCGCTAAACTTTTTTTTGTACTTTTGCGTAAACTCAAACCTTCTTATGAATCCCACCCACAAACCCCGCTTGCTCCTCTCGAACGATGACGGAGTGACCGCCAAGGGCCTCAATTTCCTGATCGACGTACTCGCTCCCATGGCCGACCTTTTTGTCATGGCGCCCGATGGCCCGCGTTCCGGCGCCGGATGTTCGCTCACGTCCATCACCCCCACCTGTTACCGCGTCCTCCGCGATGAACCGGGCTTGAAGGTATGCGCCTGTTCCGGAACGCCGGTCGACTGCGTCAAGCTCGCCCTCGACCAAGCCATGGACTACACGCCCGACCTCATCGTCGGCGGAGTCAACCACGGCAGCAATGCATCGATCAACGTGCACTACTCCGGCACAATGGGCGTGGCCCTCGAAGGCGCGATGAAAGGGATCCCGTCGGTCGCATTCTCCCTCTGCAACCACCGTCCTGACGCCGACTTCACGCCCTTGCAGACTTACGTAAAAGACATCGTCGCACGAACGCTTTCGGTCGGCCTTCCCCCGTACACGTGTCTCAACGTCAATTTTCCCGACCTCACTGCTTTCAAGGGCATCCGCGTCTGCCGCATGGCCCGAAGCAGCTGGACGCACGAGTACGCGCCCTGCCCGCATCCCTATGGCAGCCGTTACTTCTGGCTGACCGGCATGAACGAGAACCTCGAGCCCGAGGCGGACGACACAGATCTTTGGGCGCTCGACCATGGATACGTCGCCATCACGCCGACCGCCGTGGATGTCACGGCCTACGCCTTGAAAGAACAATTGAAATCCGTTTTCGAATAGAACCGCCCAGCACCAGCATTTTCCGCCATGACGTATTTCATTATTGTCGGTGAAGCCAGTGGCGACCTCCACGCCGCCCACCTGATGGAGGAGCTCCGCCAGACCGACGGCCAAGCTGAATTCTTTTTCTACGGAGGCGACGCAATGAGCCGCATCGGCGGTACGCGGCTACGTCACTACAAGGACACGGCCTACATGGGCTTCATCCCCGTCATGCTCCACCTCCGTACCATTTTGCGCAACCTCAGCAACTGCAAACGCCAGATTCGTGAGATCCGTCCCGACGTCGTCATCCTCGTAGATTACCCCGGCTTTAACTTAAAGATAGCCCGCTACGTTCATGAAAGCCTCCGGCTACCCGTCTACTACTACATCTCGCCCAAGATATGGGCTTGGAAAGAACACAGGATAGCCAACATCCGCCGCGATGTCGACGAGTTGTTCTCCATCCTGCCTTTTGAGAAAGCCTTCTTCGAAGAGAAACATCACTACCCTATCCACTACGTAGGCAATCCCACCGTCGATGAAGTGGCTGGTTACCGCAGAAACCACATTGCAGCTGACGACCGTTTCCACGAACGACATCGCCTCGACGCCTCCCGCCCTCTCATTGCCCTGCTGGCTGGCAGCCGCATTCAGGAGATTAAGGACAACCTCCAACGCATGTGTCAAGCCGCCGAGCCCTACGTCGCGCGTGGTTACCAGCTCGTAGTGGCGGGCGCGCCGTCGGTCGACGACGAAATCTACGACGACGCGCTCACCGCTCTGCCGTCCGAATTGCGCCGCCATATACACATCGTCCACAATGAGACATATGCGCTCCTTTCTCACGCCGAAGCCGCACTCGTCACGTCCGGCACCGCCACTTTGGAAACGGCACTCTTCGACGTACCTCAGGTAGTATGCTACTATACCAGTTTCGGACACATTGTCTCATGGCTCCGCCGACGACTGCTCAAAGTACCGTACATTTCGCTCGTCAATTTAGTCTGCAACGAAGAAGTGGTACCCGAGCTCGTGGCCGACAGCATGACCGTAGACAACGTGCGCCGCCATCTCGGAGAAGTGCTGAAAGGCGGTTCCCGGCGCGACCGGATGCTCGAAGGCTACACCTGGATGCGCCAACACTTGGGCGATGAAGGCGCCGCCCGCCGGGCAGCCACTCTGATGGTCAATCTGTTACGTAGAAAAGCGTAAGACAAAAAGCAAAAAGTCCGGCAGTCCTCTCCCTATATAGGCCGTGCGGATACACAACGGTTGTCTGTGTGTCCGCACGGTCTATATATTATTAATACCTACGACAACTGATGAACCCACCCGGCGGCCTATGCCATCTGTCCGGCCGGGACATGGCGGCGAGTCTCATAACGCCGTACGAAATCCAGCATGACGAGCGCTCCCAAAGCTACGAAAGCGGCCCCGACCAATGCTGTATAAGGATAATCCAGCCCATGCCGCAGAGGCCAGCCGCCGGCCTGCGCACCAACCGCGTTGCCCAGGTTGAACGCGATCTGGATGCATGCACCCCCAAGCAGTTCTCCACCCGGAGCATGTTTTAAGATCAGCGTCTGCTGTGGCGACGAGATGGCAAAAAGCCCCATCGTAACCACGAACATCAGTCCCACCGACCACCAGCCGTCTGACGCGAGAAAGAAGATACCGGACAACGCCACACAGATACCTCCTTGCACCAATGCGTCAATACGGCCGGGCGTAAACCGGTCACTGAAATATCCGCCGAGCGCATTGCCCAGCACCATACCTCCGCCAGCCACCATCATGAGCACAGGGACGACAGCCTCGCTGAAACCGCTTGTTTGCGTCAGAAGCGGACTGATGTAGCACCACCAGCAAAACACGCCGCCATTGCCCAGCACCGTGGCAGCCAGAATACGCCATGGCGCGCCGTGGCGCAGGAAGCGGAACTGCCCGCGGAAGCCTGTATCGGGCAGCCCGGGCATGAAAGGCACCCAACGCAGCACGAGCAACAGCGTCACACAACCCCAGAGTCCCGCCAGGAGGAAAGTGAGCCGCCAAGACAAGTAATGGCAAACAACAGCAGACAGGGGAACACCGGCAAGATTGGCTACCGTCATCCCGGCCACCATGGCCGAAACGGCCAATGCACCTTTCCCCTCAGGCGCCAGTTTGAGTGCCACGAGCGAAGCCACCCCGAAATAAGCGCCATGGGGCAGCCCCGAAACGAAACGGGCGAGCATCAGCGACCAATAAGACGACGAAGCGGCGGCAAGCAGGTTGCCGGCCACCATCAGGCCGATCAGCGTCACAAGCAACTGCTTCAAAGGACGCGTCCTACCCCATACCAGCAACGGAGCGCCGCAACAGACACCCACCGCATAGGCCGACACCCAGTTGCCTGCTGTCGGGATACTCACACGCAGGTCGGCAGCCACATAGGGCAGCACTGCCATCATGGCAAATTCGGCCACGCCCAGGCCGAACGTACCGGCCGACAAGGCGGCCAGCGACTTCTTCACAGACATCACTACGACGACTCAGAAAGTCAGTACACGGCTACCGTCCGGTTCCTCGTCGATGCGGACTCGAACGGCATCGCCGGGCAACAGGTCCTCTACCAGCTCAGGCCATTCGATAAGGCAGAGCGCACCGGAATAGAAATAGTCTTCATAACCCAGGTCATAGACTTCTTCGAGCTTCTTGATGCGGTAGAAATCAAAGTGATAGATGAGTTCGGCCGTCGTGGCGGAACGATATTCGTTGACAAGAGCGAACGTAGGTGACGTCACGGGATCCTCGACGCCTAATTCCTCGCACAAGGCTTTGATGAACGTCGTTTTCCCGGCTCCCATTTTCCCGTAGAAAGCAAAGATGGTGTGCTCGCCCATGGTTTCGATGAAACGGCGGGCAGCGTCACGAATCCCGTCGAGGTTTTCTATCTTAATTTCCATAACGTAAGGATTTATTGTCGTTAGCGGGCGCAAAAATACATATTTCCACCGGCTTGTTCCCTCCCGAGTTGGACAAAATTAGCGTAAAAACGACCTTTCCGAACCCGCTGAAAAAGCCGACTTTTGCAGACATAAAAAACTTTCATCATGCCAAGAGTTTCTTCATGGACAGCCCTCGTCGCCGCAGCCGCTGTCATGGGGTTGCCCGTCGGGTGCGACATCATCGAGTATCACCCCTACGACACACGTTTCGACGGCGAACGCGACATCAACCGCCGTCACATCGAACAGATCGAGGTCGCCTGCGCCGGCCGCGACACGATACGTTTCGCCGTCATCAGTGACACACAGCGATGGTACGACGAGACGCGGGCCGCCGTCGCCGCCATAAACAGCCGCGACAGCGTGGACTTTGTCATACACTGCGGCGATCAAGCCGACTTCGGCCTGACGCGCGAATTCGAGTGGATGCGCGATGAGCTGAACCGTCTCCGTGCACCTTACGTCTGCCTCATCGGCAACCACGACTGCCTCGGAACAGGCAGCGACGTATTCCGCGCCATGTACGGCAATCCGGATTTTTCGTTCAACGCCGGCACATATCACTTCGTCTGCCTCAACACAAACGCCTTCGAATACGACTACTCCGTCCCCATACCTGATTTTTCCTTCCTACTCGCCGACCGCGAGGCCACCCCTGCCACGACGACGCGCACCGTCGTGGCGATGCACGCCCAGCCGTTCAGCGACCAATTCAACAACAACGTGGCCAACGTCTTCCAGTCCGAGCTACACAAATACCCCGGCCTGTCTTTCTGCGTGAGCGGCCACGACCATCACACGCGGACAAGCGACCTTTTCGGCGACGGCATCAACTACTACCAAGTAGGTTCGGCCAAAGGAAGAGAGTATCTGTTCTTCACACTCACTCCAAACGACATAAGATATGAAGTGGTACGCTTCTGAACGCCTGTCCTCGACGCTGTGCGGACTTATCCTGACAGCACTCGCAACGACGGCGTCGGCCGCGAAACCCTTTCCGCCGGCCATGAGTGACGCAACGGCACGGACAGAAGTACTGACTGGAAGTTCTGCCAGCCGGATAGAAATTTCTGCCAGCCGTCCGGAATTTTCAGACACACTGGCCGGAATTTCCATCTCAACTCCCAGAAAGGCAGACACGACGTCGCGCTACGACCGTCACGTCGAACGCTATCGCTACCGCTGGTCGCGCCTTATCCCGAACCAACACATCATCCAGTATGCCGGCAGCATTGGCCTCGTGAGCTTCGGCACAGGCTGGCACTACGGTCACGACGACGATTGGGAGACAGAACTGCTCCTCGGCATCGTCCCCCGTTACCACGCTGACAGGACCAAGGTCTCCTTCACCGTCCGCCAGCGCTACATCCCCTGGCACCTGCCCCTCAACAGACGCTTTACGGCAGAACCGCTCACCGCCGGAATTTTCATCAACTCCATCTTCGGCGAGGGATTCTGGGCCCGCGAACCTTCGCGCTACACCAAGGGCTACTACGGCTTTGCCACGAAAGTCCGGGCCAACATCTTCTTAGGCCAGCGGCTTAAAATCAACATTCCCCACCGCCACCGCATCTCGAACAAGAGCATCTCACTCTTCTACGAACTAAGCACGTCCGACCTGTACCTCATCACCGCCATCACAAACAAGTCGATCCGCCTCAGCGACATACTCTCGCTGGCCGTCGGCGTCAAGTTCGAAACATTCTGACTGCGATTATTAACGCCGGATTAACACCTGCTTTGCCGGCTAATGCGTAAATTCGCAGCCAACGTAACGATACATCACACACATGACCCTCGGCAAACTCCTCTGGGTGGACGACGAAATCGAGATGCTCCGCCCGCACATTCTCTTCCTGAACAAGAAAAACTACGACGTCGTCACAGCCACGAACGGTGCGGACGCCGTCGACCTATGTCGGGCCGAAGACTTCGATCTCATCCTCCTCGACGAGAACATGCCCGGCCTGAGCGGACTGGAAACCCTGTCCCTCATCAAGGATGTACGGCCAGGCGTACCCGTCGTCATGGTGACCAAAAGCGAAGAGGAGGACATCATGGACCAAGCCATCGGGTCAAAAATCGCTGACTACCTGATCAAGCCTGTCAACCCGAACCAAATTCTGCTCACCCTGAAAAAAAACATCCACAGACAGGAAATCGTGACCGAGGCCACCGTGAGCGGCTACCGCCAGGAATTTGCCCGCCTCGGAATGCAGATAAGCGAACCGCTCACGGCGACCGAATGGATGGAACTTTACAAACGACTCGTCTACTGGGAACTGGAACTCAGCGAGACAGACGACAGCGCCATGCGCGACATGCTACGCATGCAGAAAGAAGAGGCCAACCACATGTTTGCCCGTTTCGTCAAAGCCAACTACGCCGGCTGGCTCGCCCATCCAGACACCCGGCCGCTCATCAGCCCTGACGTATTCCGCCGCAAGGTGTTCCCCCTGCTCGACGCCGGCCGCAAGGTGTTCGTACTCGTCCTCGACAACTTCCGCCTCGACCAGTGGCGTCTGCTGAGCCGGGAGCTGAACGAAGACTTCGCCATCGATGAAGAACTGTATTACAGCATCTTGCCCACAGCGACGCAATACGCACGCAACGCGCTCTTTTCAGGCCTCATGCCGGAGCAGATCAGGAAGATGTATCCCCATCTGTGGGTAGATGAAGAGGAGGACGAAGGCAAGAACCTGAATGAGGAAAGCCTCATCGCCGAACAGCTCAAACGCTTCCGGCGAAAGGAAAACTTCACATACAACAAGGTGAACGACTCGCTGGCGGCCGACCGCCTGCTCGGCCAGGCCAACCGCCTGGGGACGGCGCCGCTCAATGTGCTCGTAGTCAACTTCATCGACATCCTCTCTCACGCCCGCACCGAATCCAAGGCCGTGCGCGAACTGGCCAACGACGAAGCGGCCTACCGCAGCATCACACTTTCGTGGTTCCGCCACTCGCCCGTAAGCGACCTGTTCCGGCTGCTCAGCACGACGGACCAGGACATCATTCTCACGACCGACCACGGCAGCATCCGCGTCGACACGCCTTCGAAAATCATCGGCGAACGAAACCTCAACACCAACCTGCGCTACAAACTCGGCCGCAATATGAGCTACAACGCCAAGGAAGTTTACGAAGTGCGACGCCCGGCCGACATCCAACTGCCCGCGCCCAACCTCTCGACGGCCTACATCTTCGCCACAGGCTCACGCTTCTTCGCCTACCCGAACAATTACAACCACTACGTGCAATACTACAAAGACACGTTCCAGCACGGCGGCATATCGCTCGAAGAAATGATCGTCCCGCTCATCACGCTACGCCCGCGCAAACGATGAATAAAACCTCTTACCCTCCACAAGGACGGGAGCGCTGACCACTCCATACGGTCAGGGCGCCCGTCCTCACTAGTCGCCATCCCGTTTTTCCCAGTCGCCGACTTGTTTTACTGAATAAAGCTGCCATCTTCCGGAATTTCCAGCCTGGCATTCCGCCGGCTTTTTCCGCGCAGCCCATACCTATTGCCACATTTTTTGCGTATCTTCGCGGCGGAATGTGGCGTTGCCCGGGTTATCACACAATAAACATCCCGTCGGAGAGTTATTCTAATAAGTAAGCCACCGTGACTGAGCGTATGCCCAAACAGCGCGCACGCCGATGAACTGGAAGAGACTGACCATACTCCTGCTACTGACCTGCACGGTTGCCGCGCTGGACGCACAAACGCGCAGGGTACAGAACAAGCCTTACATCGACTTGCGTCGCTTTCACTACGGCTTCACGGTCGGCATCCACGACCAGAGCCTGAAATTGCTCAACAACGGATACATCGACCCGGCCACAGGCCGGCAGTGGATGGCTGAGAACGACAACCACGGCATCGGTTTCAACGTCGGAGTGCTCGGCGAATGGAAACTGACAGACTATCTCGCCATACGCGCTATACCATCGCTCTATTTCGGAACAAAGCACATCACGTTCCTCGACCGGACAAGCGGCACGACCGAAACGCAAAACATGAAGTCCACGTACATCGGCGTTCCGGTCCACCTGAAAGTCTCCGCGCCTCGTTTCAACAACTATCGCCCCTACGTCGTAGCCGGCGTAGCTCCCATGTACGACTTGATGAAAAAGAAACAAGAACGGCTGCTCACCAAGCCGCTCAATCTTTTCGTAGAAGTAGGCTTGGGCTGCGACCTCTACCTACCGTTCTTCAAGTTGATTCCGGAACTCAAATTCTGTTTCGGGCTTTCCAACATCCTGCAAAAGAACCGCAACGACCTGACAGACCGCAATCTCCTCATCTTCACGGAAAGCGTGGACAAAGCCACGGCAAACATGGTCGTCCTTTCATTTTATTTCGAATAACCATCCCACAACACATGACTATATGAAAAAACTCCTATCGCTACCGCCCAACCTCGTACAGCACTTCAACGACATCACGGGCACTGCGCCCGGAGAATGGTTCTGCACGTCCGATCCTGTCGGAAAAAAACTCGGCTCGGGCGGTGGAACGACTTGGCTACTCGAAGCCTGCCGTCATGCTGAGGCCCCGACCGAAGATTTCGCATCCTGGCTCGGCCGAGAAAAGCGTATCCTCCTCCATGCCGGCGGACAGAGCCGCCGTCTGCCCGCCTACGCTCCAAGCGGTAAGGTACTCACCCCCGTGCCTGTCTTCCGGTGGGCCCGCGGCCAGCAGATAGACCAGACGCTGCTCTCGCTCCAACTCCCGCTCTACGAACGCATTCTCAAAAACGCTCCAGAGGGACTCAATACGCTCATAGCCAGCGGCGACGTCTTCATCCGCACCGTGGGCGAAATCGCCCCCTTGCCCCAAGCCGACATCGTCTGCTACGGACTTTGGGCAGAGCCAGAACTAGCCCGCAACCACGGCGTTTTCTTCATGGACCGCCGCACGCCGGGCGAGCTCGACTACATGCTGCAAAAGCCATCGACCGAAACGCTCAGCCGTCTCACTACGACACACTTCTTCCTTATGGACATTGGTGTGTGGGTGCTCAGCGACCGTGCCGTCGAACGCCTGCACCAGTGCTCCATAGACAGAGGTGAGTGCATCAACTATGACCTCTATTCCGCTTTTGGCTGCGCCCTCGGCCTTCACCCCTCTACCCCGGACGAGCGGCTGGCCGACCTGAGCGTTGCCATCGTCGACCTGCCCGGCGGTGAGTTCTATCACTTCGGCACGAGCCACGAACTGATTTCCTCGACAACGGCCTTGCAAAACTTAGTCAAGGACCAGCGCTTCATCATCCAAAAAGAAATTAAACGGCAGTCGTCCGTGTTCACACAGAACGCCGACATCGCGTTCCGCTTCGGCAACGAACAGACCGAGATATGGGTAGAGAATGCCCACCTGCCTGCCACGTGGACGCTGACAAGCCGCAACATCGTCACAGGTGTTCCTCGGAACGATTGGAAAGTATGCCTCGCCCCCGGCCAATGCGTAGACATCGTGCCGGTCGGTGAACGTGACATAGCCCTCCGCCCGTACGGTTTCAACGACGCTTTCCGCGGCACACCCGATGCCGACACCACCACGTTCATCGGTCAGCCGCTCCCGTCGTGGATGACCGCACACGGACTGAACGCCGCCGACCTTGACGGCGCCACCGACATTCAGGCAGCCCCTCTCTTCCCCACAACGGCCGACATGGCCTTGGCAGGACGCCTGCTGGCCTGGATGCTCGACGAGCACCCCACGGACAACAGCCTCGCCGCCATCTGGCGTCGCCTGCGCCGCCTCTCGGCCGACGGTCTCTCGAACGAGGCGAACCTGAGCCGCCTCGTGGCCCAGCGTCACGGTTTCTTGCGCGACAACCTCGCCCAACTGGCCAACAACTACGCCAAAAGCGTTTTCTATCAGGTAGACCTGAAACACACGGCTGCCCTTTATGCCGCCTACGGACTTGACCTGCCCGAGCCCTTACCCGGAGAGGCCTCGCTGATGCTGCAAATGCGCGACGCAATGTTCCGCGCCGAATGCCTCCGCCTGCGCGGCGAAGAAGACTCGACCGAAGCAGAAAAGGCTTTCAGCCTGCTCCGCGAAGGCCTGACTGCCACCGTCAACCGCGAAGGGAAGTCACCGCGTCTCAGCGTCTGTCACGACCAAATCGTGTGGAGCCGCTGCCCGGTACGCATCGACCTCGCAGGTGGCTGGACAGACACCCCGCCTTACAGTCTCTCCACCGGCGGCAACGTCGTCAACCTCGCCATCGAGCTGAACGGACAGCCACCACTCCAAGTCTATGTCAAGCCGTCGAAAGACCGTGCAGTAATCTGCCGGTCAATCGACTTGGGCGCCATGGAGCGCATTACGACTTACGAAGAACTGACCCACTACAACAAAGTGGGCTCGCCGTTCTCCATACCCAAGGCCGCGCTTTCACTGGCCGGCTTTGCGCCGAATTTCTCAGCCGAACGCTATCCTTCGCTCGAAGCGCAACTTGAAGCTTTCGGCTGCGGCATCGAAATCACCCTGCTTTCCGCCATTCCTGCCGGTTCGGGGCTGGGCACCAGTTCCATTCTCGCGAGCACCGTGCTGGGAGCCCTGTCCGACTTCTGCGGCCTCGGGTGGGACAAGATGCAGATCGGCAACCGCACATTGGTGCTCGAACAACTTCTGACGACGGGCGGAGGCTGGCAAGACCAGTATGGCGGCATCCTGAACGGCGTCAAACTGTTGCAGACAGGACGAGGATTCGACCAGACGCCCATCGTGCGCTGGCTGCCCGAAACCTTGTTCACCGCCGAAGACTACCGCCCCTGCCATCTCCTCTATTACACCGGGCTGACCCGTACGGCCAAGAAAATCCTTGCCGAAATCGTGCGTGGCATGTTCTTGAACAGTAGTGCGCACCTGGCTCAGCTCGACGCCATGAAGCATCACGCGCTGGCCCTGCACGACGCCATGCAGAAAGGCGATTTCGCCGAGTTCGGCCGCCTCGTCCGCCAGACATGGGAGCAGAACAAACGCCTCGACGCGGGCACCAACCCGCCGGCCGTCGAACGCCTCTGCCAGATGGTGGACGACCTCGCGCTCGGCTACAAGCTGCCCGGCGCGGGCGGTGGCGGCTACCTCTACATCGTAGCCAAGGACCCGGAGGCCGCAACCCGCATCCGCCAACTGCTGCGCGAGAACCCGCTCACACCGTCGGCCCGCTTTGTCAACATGAGCCTCTCTCAGACGGGCCTGCAAGTAAGCCGGAGTTAACCGGCGCATTGGCAGAACAACCAACTACTCAATTACAAACATGAAAACAAAGAAAAATTCCATATTCTCGACGAGCGACGGACGGAACTACCTCATTCCGTTCGCGCTCGTCACTACCCTTTTCTTCCTATGGGGCTTCGCGCACAGCATCCTCGACGTCCTGAACAAGCACTTCCAAGACACGTTCGAGATTGGCCGTGCCGAATCGGCCTTGGTCCAAGCCGTGGTTTACGGAGGCTACTTTCTTATGGCCCTGCCAGCCGGGCGCCTCATCTCGCACTATGGCTACCGCGCCGGCGTGCTGACGGGGCTCGTGCTCTACGGCATCGGCGCCCTGCTCTTCATTCCCGGCAGCCACATCAACAGTTTCCCGTTTTTCCTTTTCTCTCTCTTCGTCATCGGCTGCGGACTGACGTGCCTCGAAACCTCGGCCAATCCCTACGTCACCGTATTGGGTACGCCTTCGGCAGCCGAACGGCGCATCAACCTCGCCCAATCGTTCAACGGCCTTGGCTGGATCGTAGGCCCACTCGTCGGCGGCCTGCTCATCTTCGGCGAGGACGCCAGTCAGATTGCCCTGCCCTATACCATCATCGGCGCCGTCGTTTTGGTCGTGGCTGCCGTGTTCAGCCGCGTCCGCCTGCCCGAAATCAAAGACGACACGACCGACGAACGCGCCGCCCGTCCTTTGCGCCAGCACCGCAACTTCACGTGGGGCGTCGCCGTCTTGTTCCTCTATGTGGCGGCACAGACCGGCATCAACAGCTTCTTCATCAACTATGTCACCGAAGCCGGCATCGGCATCGGTGACCGTACGGCAGCTCTTGCCCTTTCATTCGGCGGCATGGGGCTCTTCGTGCTCGGCCGCATGGGCGGCAGCTGGGTGATGAACTACGTACGGCCCGAGCGGTTGCTCCTCATCTTCGCCGTGGGAGCCGCCCTGACGATGGCGCTGGTATGCGGCGACTTCGGTTGGACGTCGATCGGCGCCCTGTTCGCCTGCTACCTGTTCGAGAGCATCATGTTCCCGACGATTTTCTCCCTTGCCCTGCGTGGCCTCGGCGCCCACACCAAACGCGGCAGTTCGCTGCTCATCATGAGCATCGTGGGCGGAGCCATCGCCCCCGTCACCATGGGTTTCATTGCCGACCGCAGCGCCTCGATGGCCGACGGCTTCATCATCCCCCTAGTCTGCTTCGTGGCCATCGGTGCTTACGCCCTGCGCTACAAGCGCCTTGTCGAGGCCTGACACAGCAACCGGAATTCACAACAGATATCCATAAGCACAGGCGCACCGCTGGGGAAGAAACTTCCGTACTGCGGTGCGCCTGTGCTTATCGGTTGCCCGAGCGCCCGCCGGCCGACCTGTATTCCCGGCCGCACCGGCCATAGTGACAAGACGGCTAATCGGTATTCCTATCCGGCTGACAGATGATTCCGGACGGCTGACCGGAACCACCGGCAGGCCGGGAAAGGCTACGCCTAGCATTTGCGGATTTTCGCGCTTGGCGCTTCACATTTTTTCCTTACCTTTGCATATTCCATAAGTAGGCCCACGAAAGGCCACCACAGACATGAAGATCACGGAACTCATTGCGGCAAACGACCGCACGGCTTTCTCGTTCGAGGTGCTCCCGCCCCTGAAAGGCACGGGCATCGGGACGCTGACGCGCACCATCGACAAATTGCGCGAGTTTGCCCCCAGCTATATCAACATTACCACCCACCGCTCCGAATACGTCTACAAGGACCTCGGCGACGGCCTGATGCAACGATCACGGCTGCGCCGGCGTCCCGGCACAGTAGCCGTGGCAGCCGCCATCCAGCAGAAATACGGCATCCCCGTCGTCCCGCACATCCTGTGTAGCGGTTTCACACGCGAAGAGACGGAATACGTACTCCTCGATCTGCAATTCCTCGGCATCAGCAACCTGCTCCTGCTGCGCGGCGACAAGGCCCGCGACGACGCCAGCTTTAAGCCGACGCCCGGAGGCTACGCACACACGACCGAACTGCAAGCGCAGATCAACCGGTTCAACGCAGGCTTCTTCGACGACGGCACACCCATCAAGGTGCCAGGCGAACCGTTCAGCTACGGCGTGGCCTGCTATCCCGAAAAGCACGAGGAAGCCCCCAACATGGGTACCGACCTCCACTGGTTCAAACAGAAAGTGGACGCAGGTGCCGAATACAGCGTCACGCAACTCTTCTACGACAATACAAAATACTTCGCCTTTGTCGCCGCCGCCCGCCAGGCCGGCATCACAGTGCCCATCATCCCGGGCATCAAGCCCCTGACAAAACGGTCCCAGCTAACGGTGGTGCCCAAAGTTTTCCACTGCGACCTGCCGGAACCATTGGTGAACGAAGCGCTCAAATGCAAAACCGACGAAGAGGTGGCACAAGTCGGAAGAGAATGGACCATCGCACAGTGCCGCGAGTTGATGAAAGCAGGCGTACCGAGCCTTCATTTCTACACAGTCTCAGCGGTTGACAGCATTGCGGAAATAGCTCGCGCCATATACTGACCTCCTTTCACAAAAGCACGCCATGAAGTTCAGCCAAGTCATCGGACAAGAGGATGCCACCCGCCGGCTCCGTCAGCAGGCAGCCGAAGGACGCGTCCCCCATGCCCTGCTCTTCTGCGGGCCAGAAGGAAGCGGGAAACTGGCTTCTGCCTGGGCCTTGGCCAGCCTGCTGCTCTGCCAGCACCCAACGGAGGGCGACTCCTGCGGCACCTGCCCGGCCTGCCACATGACAGCGAACCTCGCACACCCCGATCTGCATTTCGTATTCCCTGTCGTCAAAGGCAAAAGCGGCAAGAGCGCTCCGGTGAGCGACATGTACCTCGACGAATGGCGCACGCTCATGAAAGAATCGCCCTACTTCGCCCGAGAGACATGGCTCGAACGCATGGAGACACAGAACCAGCAGGCACAGATCTATGTTGAAGAAAGCAACGCCATTCTGCGCAAACTCAGCCTCAAATCGAGCCAAGGCGGATACAAAGTGATGATTATCTGGCAACCTGAGCTGATGAATATCGCCACTGCCAACAAGTTGCTCAAGCTACTCGAAGAACCTCCCGGCGACACCGTTATCATCCTCGTAAGCGAGCGACCGGAACAGCTGTTGGGCACCATCGTCAGCCGCACGCAGCGCATTGACTTCAAACCGCTCAACGAAGAAGAGCTTACACAGGCGCTCATGCGCGACAACGCCCTCGAAGAACGGACTGCAAGGGGCATTGCCCGTCTCTCCGGCGGCAGCTACGCCACGGCCCAGTCGATGCTCCGCGTGAACGAGGATGCAGACCTCTTCTTCGACATGTTCGTACTGCTCATGCGGCTGAGCTACCAACGTAAAGTAAAGGACATGTTCGAATGGAGCGAACAAGTGGCCTCATGGGGCCGTGAACGCCAGAAGAGTTTCCTCGACTATTGCCAGCGGCTCATCCGCGAAAATTTCGTCTACAACTTCAAACTGCCCCAAATCAACTATATGGGCGCAAAGGAAGCCGATTTCGCCATACGGTTCGCCCGCTTCGTCAACGAGCAAAACATCATCGGCATCATGGACGAGTTATCGGACGCCAGCCGCGACATTGAACAAAACGTGAATCCGAGGATGGTATTCTTCGACTTTGCCCTACAAATGATCGTCCTACTCATCCCTAAAACTTCCAAACGATGAACGACTATAAAACCAACGACCAGCTACGCGGCATCTGCGCCCGAGGCTGCGGACGCCAAGATAAGCAACTCAACACATTCGACTACATGGCCGACGTCCCCGGCAACAACGAGACAACCGACCTCGTGGAAGTCCAATTCAAGAATACGCGCAAAGGATATTACCACAACGACAACCACCTCCCCTTGGAAAAAGGAGATATCGTTGCTGTCGAAGCCAGCCCGGGACACGACATTGGCGTCGTCACCCTCACCGGAAGCCTCGTTCCCCTGCAAATGCGGAAGGCCAACCTGAAAGGCAACACGGAAATACGCCGCATCTATCGCATCGCCAAGCCCGTTGACCTCGAAAAGTACGAAGAAGCGAAAGCGCGGGAACACGACACGATGATACGCTCCCGACAAATCGCCAATGAGCTGGGTTTGGACATGAAAATCGGCGACGTAGAATATCAAGGTGACGGCAACAAGGCTATCTTTTACTACATTGCCGACGCCCGTGTGGACTTCCGGAAACTCATTAAGGTACTGGCCGAAGCATTCCATGTACGTATCGAAATGAAGCAAATCGGCGCCCGCCAGGAAGCCGGCCGCATCGGCGGCATTGGTCCCTGCGGCCGCGAACTCTGTTGCGCTACGTGGATGAAAAACTTCGTCTCCGTATCGACCAACGTCGCCCGCTATCAGGACATTTCACTCAATCCGCAAAAACTGACTGGACAATGCGCCAAATTGAAATGCTGCCTGAACTACGAAGCTGACACCTACATCGAAGCCGTAAAGAAGCTGCCAAGCCGAGAAATACAGCTCGAAACAAAAGACAGTACGTATTATTATTTCAAAGCCGACGCCCTGGCCAACCAAATCACTTACAGCACCGACAAACGGCTTGCCGCCAACCTTGTGACAATAACGGCAGAACGAGCGTTCGCCGTCATCCAACAAAACAAGAACGGCGAAAAGCCCGACAGACTGGACATCGCGGGCAACAGCGAGCCGACACGGCCAATCGACTTGGTAGAACAAGAAAGCCTCACCCGCTTTGACAAAAACAAGAAACGCAAGAACAAGAAAAAGCGGACAGAGGGAAAAAAGTCCGCAAACGCAGCCATGCAAAGCACAAGCAATGTCCCGCAAGAGAACAACGGCAGGCATCCCAACAACGACCGGCCGCAAAAGCGTGGCGGCAACCGCGGCAATAACCGGCGAAGAGACAACAATACCGGGAACGAGGCTCCACACGCATGACACGCTATCTCACATCCGCCAGACGCTTGGCAACCGGACTCTCGGCCACCCTCCTTCTCCTGCTGTCAGTCACAGCCTGCGAGAAACGGATTGCCGTCTACACCCAACGCTCCATCGCGGCCGACGGATGGGAACCCTTCGACACTGTCATGTTCGTCATCGACAGCCTCCAACGCGACGGGAACTACACCCTCAGTATCGACCTCCGCACAACGAGCAGTTTCCCTTACCAAGCGCTCTACCTCAGGGTCGAACAACACTGGGAAAAGCCGAAAATGGTGAGCTGCGACACACTCTGCTGCCAACTGGCCACCCCCAACGGTGACATCACGGGAGCAGGCATCAGCCACTTGCAATACACATTCCCTCTGGACAGACTGCGGCTCGCCGCAGGACAACACGGTCACATCGTTATCCGCCACATCATGCAGCGTGAAATGCTCCCCGGAGTCGCCAGCGTAGGCGTCAAGATAGAGCGGGAAACACCCGCCAGCTAATGCCAGACATCGAATCACCTCATAATTTTTACAACGACCTCCCATACCTTCACCCATAGAACCACAAAAAGCACAAGCACATGGAAGAGATTAAGAATCAGTATCTCAGCTTAAAAGCCTCGTGCCGAGGTGCAGAAATGCAAAGCCTGACCAATCTTTCAACAGGCCGTGAATGCCTTTGGCAGGGCGACCCGCAATTTTGGGGAAAACGTTCGCCACTACTGTTCCCCATCACCGGACGCATGTGGAACAACCGTACGGAATTCAACGGCCGCGAATACAGCATCCCCAAGCACGGCTTCATGCAAGACCGCAGCTTCAACCTTGCCGAACACACCGACACATCGCTCCGCTACGTATTCTCGAGCACACCGGAAGAACTGAAAATGTTCCCATTCGACTTTAATCTCGAGATTGTCTATACGCTCGACGGGAACAAAGTCCGGGTTGACTTCCACGTCGAGAACTGCAGCATAGACACCATGCCTTTCCAAATCGGCGGCCACCCCGGTCTGAACCTCCTCGACTACAAAGCGAACGACAACGTGCATGGCTACCTCTCTTTCGAAGGCGCTCCATGGCGGCTATTGCGCGCCGGCGAACAAGGCTGCACCGAGCCAGATCCCCTCGAAATGCCCATGCTCGAAGAGAACCTGCTTCCCTTGAAAGACGGCCTCTTCGCCCACGACGCCCTCATCTTCGACGAGCACCAGATCAAAGCCATCACGCTGCACGACAAATACCGCCAACCCGCCGTCAGGCTATGGAGCGACGCGCCAGCCATGCTCATCTGGCAACCAGACAAACACGGCGCATCCTTCGTATGTTTCGAGCCTTGGTTCGGACTGTGCGACACACAGCACTTCTTCGGTCCGTTCACGCAGCGTCCTTACGTCAACAAAGCCCTTCCGGGCAAGACTTGGCACGGAGGCTACACCATCGAATGCCTCAAATAGACCAGCACACGAACCGGCTCACCGACAAAACAGGCACCATCGAATGGAAATTTATTCGGAAGACAACACGCAAGAGACACACCGACGCGGACGTATTGAGGTGATTTGCGGCTCCATGTTCTCAGGCAAGACAGAAGAGCTCATCCGCCGCTTACGACGGGCGCAGTTTGCCAAACAACGCATCCGCATTTTCAAACCGGCCATCGACGTACGCTACGCCCACGACGCCGTTGTCTCGCACGACTGCAACTCCATCTCGTCCAACCCGGTGAAAGATTCATCCGAACTGCTGGAAATCGGACACGACGTGGAAGTGGTCGGCATTGACGAAGCACAGTTTTTCGACGACCGCCTGCCACAAGTGTGCGGCGAACTGGCGTCACGGGGCATCCGCGTAGTCGTGGCAGGACTGGACATGGACTTCAAAGGCCAGCCATTCGGCCCTATGCCCGCCTTGTGCGCCATTGCCGAAGAGGTGACCAAAGTACATGCCATCTGCGTGCGGTGCGGAGACTTGGCCTACGTGTCACACCGCACGGTTCCGGGCGAGAGCCGCGTGCTTCTTGGCGAGAAAAATGAATACGAGCCGCTTTGCCGGCGCTGTTTCGAAAAAGCCTGCAAGCACTGACCGCCATGCCACGATACACCCACGTCCTGTTCGACCTCGACGGCACCCTGACCGATTCCCGCGTCGGCATCACACGATCTGTGGCTTACGCATTGAGACAATTCGGCATACACGTGGACAACTACGACACGCTCACACCATTCATCGGGCCACCGCTGATGGAATCGTTCCAGTCGATCTACCACTTCGATGAAAATCAAAGCCGCCTTGCCTCGCGCCACTACCGGCACTACTTCCTTGACCGCGGATGGGCCGAGAATTCCGTTTATCCCGGCATCCCCTCCCTGATCCAGGACCTGCACAGACAAGGCGTCCACCTCTACGTGGCCACGTCAAAAGGTGAGCAGTCGGCCCGACGCATTCTGACCCACTTTCACTTGACGCCCTATTTCGACTTCATCGCCGGCGACACGCCACGCCACCGTCGCCCGACGAAGGTCGACGTCATCCGCCACCTCATCAAGAGGCAAGGCGTCTGCCCGACAGACCGGGCTGTCATGGTCGGCGACCGCCGCCACGACATCGAAGGGGCATGCCAAGCCGGCCTTCCCTCGCTCGGCGTCACCTACGGATACGGCAACCGGGAAGAACTTATGCAGGCCGGAGCAACGGATATCGTAGACACCGTCGACGCCTTACGCCGTTTCCTGCTGGCGTAAGCATGCACCTTCCGACCATCACTGCACCGTTCAAACCTGTCCGTGCGACAGGAAAAACGGTCAGTATGATAGAAAAATCTGTCAGTACATCAAGACTTACGCCCAGCCGTCGCGTGCAGAGGCCTTCCGCCATATATCCACCCAAAACCAGCAAACAGACCTATGAAACGTACCGAAATATCGACCCTCGGCGAGTTCGGCCTCATCCGACACCTCACCGAAAACCTTCCGCTCACCCAAAAAAGCACGCGATACGGCATCGGCGACGACTGCGCCGTCCTCGCATACCCCGACAGTCCCGTCCTTGTCACCAGCGACATGCTCATGGAAGGCGTCCACTTCGACCTCATCTACACGCCGCTCAAACACCTCGGTTACAAGGCGGCAATGGTGAACTTCTCCGACATCTACGCCATGAACGGCACTCCTTGCCAGCTCGTCGTCAACCTCGCCGTCAGCAAACGTTTCGCGGTCGAAGACCTCGAAGCCCTCTACGCCGGCATCCGGCTGGCCTGCGAACAGCACAGCGTAGACATCGTGGGCGGCGACACCACATCGTCACTCACCGGACTGGCTATCAGCATGACCTGCATAGGTGATGCGGAAAAGGATCACATCGTCTACCGCAACGGAGCACACGACACGGATCTCATCTGCGTCAGCGGCGACCTCGGCGCCGCCTACATGGGCCTGCAATTATTGGAGCGCGAAAAAGCCGTATTCGCCCATCAGACAGACAACAAGACAGCGGCGCAACCCGATTTCAGCGGCCGGGAATACCTGCTCGAACGCCAGCTCAAGCCAGAAGCCCGGCGCGACATCATCACCGCCCTGCGCGAGGCAGGCATACGCCCAACAGCCATGATGGACATCAGCGACGGCCTCTCCTCTGAGATGCTGCACATCTGCACCCAAAGCCACGTAGGCTGCCGCATCTATGAAGAACGCATCCCCCTCGACTACCAAACCGCCGTGACCGCCGAAGAGTTCAACATGAACGTCACGACCTGCGCCCTCAACGGTGGCGAAGACTACGAACTCCTCTTCACCGTACCCCTCACTGAGCACGACCGCGTCTCCGCTATTAAGGACGTGAAAGTCATCGGCTACATCACCAAAGAAAACCTAGGCTGCTCGCTCATCGCCCGCGACGGCCAGGAATTCACCCTCAAAGCCCAAGGTTGGAATCCACTCAAATAAGCAAATCCGCCGCAAATAATAAAAAAATCACGAATTTCGTTTGTCAATTCATACAAAGTCCTTATCTTTGCACCCGAAAACAAACGGAAAGGTGCCATAGCTCAGTTGGTAGAGCAAAGGACTGAAAATCCTTGTGTCCCCGGTTCGATTCCTGGTGGCACCACTTTGAAGAAAAGCAATTAGTAGTAAACTCCTGATTTCTAGACGAAATCGGGAGTTTTTGTTTTCTTGCAAGACGCAAAAAAGTGCGGAATATGACCGCTTCCGGTGTCACACAAGGTGGGGCGGGAATCTCCATCGAAAAAGGCTCCTTTTTACTAAGTTTGCAACACCTCACACAAATATACAACAGTTTTGGGTTTTATACAATAAGCCACCGAGAGACTGCACCTTGTCGGCCGCACCTTACCTAGCATTTGAAGAGCTGCCATATCTTTGCTTACACTTGCCTCTTACAGGCCGATACAGCGAGGATATCGCACGCCCTCATCCTTTCTTCCGTTCCATCATAAAAATCCCGGCCGCAGCCTGAGCGAGGTCTGCGGCCGGGAAAACCATGTTAAACAGATATTCAGTCGCGTTTTGGGCTATACACGTCCCTTGCGGCTACGACGAACAGCCAGCACAAGTGCCGTCACAAACCCGATCAGTACAAGAGCAATGGCCACGTAGGCAATGGTCTCGGTCACAGTGATGCTCGTCGGGCGGAACTCCATGACGACAGTATGCTTGCCGGCCGGCACGTGAATAGCGCGCAGGGTGTAGTTGGCCCGCCCTACCTCGACAGGATTTCCGTCGACAGCGGCAGTCCATCCCGGATAATAAATCTCCGAGAAAACAACTACGCCGCCTTTCGGCGAGTTGACCTCGTAGTGCATCTCATTCGGTGCGTACTTCGTAAGTCTCACGCTGCATCCAGCCGTTGGCAGAGCGTCGCCTATGGCAGACTTGAACTTGGCGTCCGCCACGGCTTCATGTTTCAGGTTAAGACGTCCAAGTGCGGCCATCTCATCGTCGGCCGTATTCACATACTGTACGCGGTCGACGAACCAAGCCTCGCCATTGGCATAAGGATTCCGGACGGGAATGCCCTGTCCGTCCTGGCTTGGGAAGATGAAGTAACGCGTGTTCAGCATGTTGAGCACGGGGAAGATGGAGTCGCCCGATACAAGGCTCATGTCGGCTCCGGCCGAAGCGACAGCCGAATAGGCCGCATCGAGTTCCGGTTTGAGATGGCGGTCGATAAGGTCCTGATAACGGCGAAGTTTGGCAGCATGATATCCGCCGATGTTCTTGTGCCATGCGCCGATGGTGTTGTCGTTGAAAGTGTCATGCGTCAGGTCGACAACACGATAGTCAAGCCCCTTGTCCTGCAAGATGAACTCGTCGGCCCGCGTCTTTTTCGCCTCGGTCACCTGGGCAGGTTCCGTGAAGTTATCATCGTTCAGATAGTGACGGTTGACGTTCCACATATCCACAAGCGACACAAGGATAAACACGGCGCAAAGCAGCCAGGCCTTCAACTTGCCTCTTCCGTAAAGCCACAGCAGCGATGCGCCAAAGGCGATGATACCGAACGAGCGCCAAGCCGACGCCGTGAGGATAGCATGGCGGACAGAGGCGATACTCTCGCGATACGTAGCCAAGAAGTCAGGCGGGAAGATTCTTCCAAGCTGCGTGAAGATATCAGCCTCTTGCATTGAGAGGCAGTCGCCGAAGAACAATCCGGGGAAGAGCGCGAACAGCAAAGCCACGCCGCCGGTCAGTCCGAAGCTGACGTAAAAATAAACAGGCTTCTGCTTTAACAGCTCCGGCTGACGGATCACGGCTGCCAGTCCCAACATAGCCAGCAGCGGGATGGTGAACTCGGCCATGACCAAAGCAGACGACACGGTGCGGAACTTATTATACATCGGCAGGTAGTCGATGAAGAAGTCCGTCACACCCGGACTGTGGTGTCCCCACGCAAAAAGAAGCGACAGCATCGTGGCAGCCAGTAAGCCCCACTTGATGGGGCCACGCACGTAGAACACACCCATGAAGAAGAGCAGACACACGAGCGCTCCGACATAAACGGGTCCCACAGTGAACGGTTGGTTACCCCAATACTGGTTCAGGCCGGGCGTAGCCTGCGCCATGCGACCGTCGATCTCCGACAGCGTCTGATAGGTCTGAGCCACACACTGCTGATAGGTTGGGAAAGCATCACTCTCGCTGGCTTTGGGATTGTCCATCAACGACCCCGACCCGCCGCCTTTTACGTTGGGCACAAGGAGTGTCCAGGTCTCGCCCAGGCCATAGCTCCACTGCGTGATATAACTGCGTTCGAGGCCGCTTCCGGTCGCCTCATCTGTGGAATGGGCCGGCTGGGTCAGCTCGCTCTTGCCACGCATCGTCTCCTTGCTGTATTCATACGTATGGTACAGGTTCGAAAGGTTGGCACAAAGGCCGAGCATTCCGGCCAGCACCACGACACCCGTGGCGCGCAGGAACTGGGGCAGGGTATGACGGCGGATGGCGTCGACCAGATAGGCCACCACCATGAGCAGCATGACGAAGAAGAAGTAGTAAGTCATCTGCAAGTGGTTCGACAGGATTTGCAGGGCGGTGAAAAGTGCCGTCACTGTCCCTCCCCAGAGCAACCGCCCGCGATAGCAAAGCACGAGGCCCGCGATGGTCGGCGGAATGAAAGCCAGTGTCAGGACTTTCCAGATGTGTCCGGCAGCAATGATGATGAAGAAATAGGACGAAAACGCCCACACCACAGCGCCCAAGGCAGACAGCCACACTTTGAAATTGAACGCACGCATCAGGATATAGAACCCCAGAAGATACGCAAAGACGTAGAAGACGACCCCAGTCGTCCCGAGGCCATATATGCGGTTGAACGAACCCAGCACGCGGCTCGATTCATAGGAGGGTGCGATCTGGTAGGTAGGCATGCCGCCGAACAAAGCGTTGGTCCAACGCGACGACTCGCCGGTTGCCTCACGATAGGCGTTGATCTCATTGTTCAATCCGACGCCAGCCGTATTGTCGTGCCCGCCGAGGACGAGCCCCTCACTGACAGGTCCCGCGAAGTAGCAGAACGAAATGACAAGAAAAGCCACCACGGCTATCAGGTCGGGGGCTATTTTTTTCAAGAAGTCCATAGGTTAGAATTGTCAGAATTAATAACGGTAGTGTTCAGCCTTGTACGGTCCCTCGACGGGCACACCGATGTAGTCGGCCTGCGCCGGGGTCAGGCGGGTCAGGTGGGCACCGACGTGTGCCAGGTGCAGACGGGCCACTTCCTCGTCGAGCGCTTTCGGAAGACGGTAGACGCCCACATCATGAGGATGCTGGAAAAGCTCCATCTGGGCGAGTACTTGGTTCGTAAAGGAGTTAGACATGACAAACGACGGATGCCCCGTAGCACAGCCAAGGTTCACCAGGCGGCCGTCGGCCAGCAGCGTGATACGATGGCCGTCGGGAAAACGGTAACTGTCGACCTGAGGTTTGATTGGCGTACACTCGATGCCGGGCACACGCTTCAAGGCGTCGACCTGTATCTCGCTGTCAAAATGGCCGATGTTGCAGACGATGGCCTGGTCAGGCATGGCCTGCATGTGGGCCACGGTGATAACGTCGATGTTACCAGTCGTCGTAACGAAGATGTTGCCGATAGGGGCGGCTTCATCCATCGTGACGACTTCAAAGCCTTCCATAGCTGCCTGCAAGGCGCAGATAGGGTCTATCTCTGTGACGAGCACACGGGCTCCGTAGGAACGCATGCTCTGCGCACAACCCTTGCCGACCTCGCCATAACCAGCCACGACGCACACCTTACCGGCAATCATCACGTCGGTGGCACGCTTGATGCCGTCGGCGAGCGACTCGCGGCATCCGTAGAGATTGTCGAACTTCGACTTGGTAACAGAATCGTTCACGTTGAAAGCGGGGAAGAGCAGTTCGCCGCGTTCCTGCATTTGATAGAGCCGGTGCACGCCCGTAGTCGTCTCTTCGCTCACACCATGCATTCCAGCAGCCACACGGCTGAAAAACGTCTGATCCTCAGCCAGGACGCGACGCACAAGGGCTTTCAGCTCAGCCTCGTCGCCGCTTGCAGAAGGCGTGTCGAGCACCGTCGCGTCGCGCTCAGCCTGAACACCGAGGTGAATCATCAGTGTGGCGTCACCACCGTCGTCAACGATGAGATTGGGCAGCTGTCCGCCATCGAACCGCATAGCTTGAAGCGTACACCACCAGTAGTCTGCCAGCGACTCGCCCTTCCAGGCAAAAACACCCACGCCGTCGCCGGCGATGGCTGCCGCCGCATGGTCTTGTGTGGAGTAGATGTTACATGAGCACCAGCGCACCTCGGCACCAAGGGCGGTGAGGGTCTCAATCAGAACCGCTGTCTGAATCGTCATGTGAAGCGACCCCATGATGCGGGCGCCGCTGAGAGGTTTTGCCTCGCCATACTTGGCGCGCAGGGCCATCAGGCCGGGCATTTCGGTCTCGGCAATAGCGATTTCCTTACGGCCGAACGCTTCAAGGCCCATGTCGGCCACGCAATGGGGCAAGGTAGAAAAAAGTTCTTTTTCCATATCGGGGATTTGTCTATGTTTTTGTTGGGATCAGCCCTGCAAAGGTAAGATTTTTTTCCGACGCAACCCCGCCAGAGAGAGCAAAGGCGCATCCTGCCCGCTCAGTGACTGCCCCTGCCACCAATGCCAACGTCTCGACGGGCCGGCTGACAGAAAAAGCGGCCAGCCGGCCGGGTCTCCCTGTCAGCCGGACAGAAAAAGCCATCGCCCCGACCGTCCGAAACGCCGAGGACCCGGAAGGTCCTTTCAAGTCGCCGGACGCCAGCCCGCCGATTCCCGGCACTTCCCGCACAGGCTAAAACGCCTGTTATTATTTAATGTGTAAATGCAGCATTGCACCGCCAAGAAAAGAAAAAGCTTTCCATCTCTTAGTAAGAGGTGGAAAGCTGGGGGCAAAGGTAGTCACAACTACCAAACAGGCCAAATAAAATCCAAACAAAATCACAGTTTTTTTGAATTTTTTTTTGGACCATCGTTGTGTCGACAAAATTACGAAAAACGGAGAAAGTCACAATTGAGTCGCCCAAAACGACGATTATAAGGGCACGACTGAAAGATTTTCCACCTCTTACTAAGAGAAGGAAAGGCCGGAACGCCCGGATCACGGCAGCACCAGCACGCCCAAAAAGCGCCGCCAGCCTCACACCGGGAGCAAGAAGAAAACGAAAAAGTGAGAGTAAGGAAACAGCAAATTCTAACTTAACTTCAATCAATTCCTCAAATCCGCAACTACGCGCCTATATGATACA
>HF989150.1 GCA_000431275.1 Prevotella sp. CAG:755
TTGCATTTATAAGTTGAACTCAAGATTCACGCCCGAAAACGTCACTATCTACAACAGCCACCTGATCCGCAACGAAAAGGAGATGGAAGCCTGTCTGCTGAAAATCCGACAGGAAAATCCCGCCAAAGGTTCCGTTATCCACCGGCGCTCAATCGCCAGCCTCGTGAACGAATGGAAAGCACACAACTTCCTGTATGACCTGAACCTTTATCGCTCGCACACTGTACATGTGGACTTGAACGACGAACCATGGCAACGTCGGCTGGCCTACTGGCTTTTGGCGCGTTTCTACCGGCCATGAAGCAGGACTGACGAGCAAGTCACCGTCCCGCTCATCCTTGAGCCGCAACGAACATTTCTGTCGCAGTTCCAGTCCATCCCGTCAGCCGGTTGGTTTCAATGCGTGGTTTTCCGACATCCATTCCGACCATTTCACACACACGGACATATCCCCTTGTAAGCAGGAACATAAAAAGAAACATCATATAAGGAGTTATAGAAGGAACTTCATATATATTGAGAAAATAGGGAAATCACTCACGAAGTTTGAAATAACGAAACGGTTGAGTAAAGTTTTACGGGCAGAACCGTACAGTTGGCATCCGGTAGTCCGCAGCCAGCGCACAGCAGCTAAACTGCCGGAGTTGACGGTCTCTTGGTGTGCAACTCCTGCAACGTCTTGGGAGCGTAGAAGTGGTTAACGGAGCCGTGGCCCGTCCCCATCGCAAATCCGCGCCCGTATTCAAGCGCTCCGGTCAGGTAGTCCTTCGCCCGGCCGACGGCCTCTGGCAGGCTATGCCCCAAAGCAAGAAAGGCCGTGACTGCCGAGGAGAGCGTGCAGCCCGTGCCGTGCGTGTTCTTCGTCCGAACGCGCGGCGAGATAAACGGACGTACCCCATCATGCGTGACGAGGAAGTCGGTCGACGTATTCCTTTCGTCTTCCAGATGTCCGCCTTTAAGCAGAACGCCGTGCCCCGGCGTAAGCCGACACAGAGGGACCAGTTCACGCCGGACGTCATCCGGTACCCTCAGCGGAACGGTGCAACCCCACAGGTGGCAGGCTTCGGGGAGATTGGGCGTCACGAGGGTACAGCGCGGGAAAAAGCAATCGCGCAAAAAGGGAAGAGTAGAAGGCGTCAAAAGGCTCGCTCCGCTTGTCGACGCCATGACCGGGTCGTAGACTATCGTGGCAATGCGTCCGGCATATTGTTCAAGCATGCGCAGGATGACTGCTGCGTTTTCCAGCGTGGCCACCATGCCTATTTTTACATGTACGTCAGTGAAATCGGCAAAAAATGTATTGAGCTGCGCTTCAAGCACATCGGGAGCCACAGGCCATACGCCGGTTATGCCGAGGGTGTTCTGTGCCGTAAGAGCAGTTACCGCCGCAGCCCCATAACAGCCCAAGGCCGAAAACGTCTTCACGTCGGCCAGGATTCCAGCACCCCCTGAAGGGTCGAGTCCGGCTATCGAGAAGCAGACCGGGACAGGCTTTCCACTCACCATTAGAATCAGTTTTGCACCCCGCGAATCAGTTGAAGAAACTCTTCGCGCGTTTTGGCTTGGTTGAAAGCCCCGCAGAAGTCACTCGTTGTCGTGACGGAATTCTGCTTCTCAACACCGCGCATCTGCATGCACATGTGCTGTGCCTCTACAACAACCATCACGCCCAACGGATTCAGCGCATGCTGTATGCACTCCTTGATTTGCATCGTCATGCGCTCCTGCACTTGCAGACGGTGGGAGAATACGTCGACCACACGGGCTATCTTCGAAAGCCCGGTGATATAGCCATTGGGGATATATGCAACATGTGCCCGGCCGTAAAAAGGCAGCATGTGATGCTCGCAGAGCGAATAAAAATTAATATCCTTGACGATGACCATCTGACTGTATTCCTCCTTGAACTTGGCGGAGTTGAGAATGGCTTCCGGGTCCATTCTGTACCCCCGCGTCAAGGTAAGCATGGCCTTGGCCACCCGCTCAGGCGTTTTCAGCAAACCCTCGCGCGACGGATTTTCGCCGAGAAGGGCTAGAATTTCGTGATAATGATGTTTCAGAGCCTCGATGTTTTCTTCCATATCTCAATTAAATTAGGGCAGCCAGACAATACTTTTCACCACACGCACTTCACGGAAAGCTCCTTCTTGACGCAGTTTGCTGGCATATTCCGACGCCTCCTGCTGGGTGGCGAAATCGCCTACACGGCACACCCAACGCGGCGAGAGGAAATGAGTGTAAGCAGCCAGTTCGGGGAATGCTGCACGGCATGTGCGGCCGGCACGCTCTGCAGCAACCCTGTCGGCGCGTGAATTTCCGCCCGTATAAATCTGGATACGGAATCCACTGGCTTTACGGCGGCGTTTGGATGTATGTTTGGCTGTACTCGGCGTGTCGACTGGTGAGGCTGGCTTCACGCCGACTGTAGTCTTTGAAGTAGGCAGGGTGTCTTTATGCGCCTTTCCCGCTTGTGGCTTCTCCGGTGTTGTCGCAGTTTTCCGGTCCTTCACCCCGTTGACCACAGCCTCAACGTCTGCCGACTGGTATACACGCACCCGGCCTTGTCCCGCCTTGTCAGCTGTCAGATGTTCCGTAAAAGTCTTCTGCGCCGACAGCCCCATACTGGCAAGGAAGAGCAGAAAGAGAAGTAAAAAATGCTTCATCATTGGCAGTCGGTTTATGAAAAACGAAGGGGACATCCGCCCGGATGATTCCCGGACAGAGTCCCCCTTTCTTAAAGTCAATTATTTCCAAGCGTCGATAATTCCCTTGAAATCTGCGGCTTTCAATGCAGCGCCACCGATAAGGCCACCGTCAACGTCGGGTTTGGCAAAGAGTTCCTTTGCATTGCTGGGCTTACAGCTTCCACCATAGAGGATTGAAACATTCTCTGCGGCATCTGCACCGAACTTCTCGGCAATCACCCCGCGAATGTAGGCGTGCATCTCTTCGGCTTGTTCTGCCGTTGCGGTCTTACCCGTACCGATAGCCCATACCGGTTCATAAGCCAGGATGATCTGTGAGAATTGCTCTGCGCTCAGGTCGAAAAGCGAGCCTTCGAGCTGGCCTTTCACCACCTCGTTCTGCTTGCCGGCCTCACGCTCTTCGAGAACCTCGCCGATGCAAAAGATGACTTTCAAGTTGTTGGCGAGCGCCAGCTTGATTTTCTCTTTCAGAATCTCGGCCGTCTCGTGGTAATAGGAACGGCGCTCAGAGTGGCCGAGGATGACGTACTGCGCTCCCGTAGACTTCACCATCTCGGCCGAAACCTCGCCCGTATAAGCACCACTGGCTTTGTCAGCGCAATTTTCGGCACCAAGACCGATGATTGAGGCGTCGAGCAGCGGCGCTACGGATGCCAAATGGATAAACGGCGTGCAGATGACAACGTCGCAGTTAGGACGGTCGGCACTCAGCATGGTGTTCAACTCTTTTGCCAGTTCAATGCCTTCTTGCAGGTTCTTGTTCATTTTCCAGTTGCCTGCTACGATTTTCTTTCTCATCTTTTTTACTTGAATTAAGATTGCGTTTGAAAATATAGTGTCTGTAAAATTTACTACTGATCCAGATGCGGTCGGCCATGACGACGAGAAAGAGGGGCACCACGAACCACATGATGACAGCCAACACCCGCGATGAGAGGCTACCCGGCGCCACATGATCGAGCGCCACGACATGAAGTGGACGGTCGGCCTCGCAGACACCGGCCGGCACGGCAAAATCGTTGTGTCCCCATTTCCCTAAAATTCGCCCTTTCTTCAACAGCAGCATACCAGGGTTTGAGCGCACCATGGCTTTCAGGTTCTCATCGTCAGCAGCTAGGAATGAGTATGACGCTCCCGTCACATCGGTCCACCTGCTCTGCGCCGCCGAATCGGGTGGAGTGAGGGCATAAAAGGCATAACCATGGTCCACACAATAGTCGTACAGGTCGTTCACATAATCGGAACACCCGGCATCCGCCTCGTCGAGGTCGGGCGACATAAGAAGGAATACATAGCCCGTGTCAGAAAGCAGGCTGTCGGTCATGTTTTGTTCGCCGTCAAACACGGCCAGGCTTTCAATCTCAGGATGCTTAATAACGTTTGTGCGGGCCTCGACAAAAGTCCAATCGCCCGCTGTGGGAAGATGGTCGATGTCGAAGGTCTGCCGACGACCGTCTTTTTCATAGTCGAACACAGTTTCGTATTCTCCCCGTGTAGCCACAGAGAGATCCGCACCAACCTTATAGGGCGTAAAGTCCAGCACGGGAATGTGATAGAGCGTATAGACGGAAAGAATGAAAACATAGGAAACAGAATAGAGAGCCAGGATCCATTGATTACGCTGGGTGATAATCCGGGCCATACGACGCGGCGCCCACAATAAACTGGCTGCCAGGAGGAGCAGAACTAGATTTTTCAGTAGCGTATCGCGGTTGGAAAGGACAATGGCCTCACCGAAACAGCCACAATCGGGAATGGCTGAAAAGAAATACAGATAGGCTGTAAGCGCGGTCATAAGACTCATCACTACCAAAGTGCACCACGACGTGAAACGTCTGTGGATGCCTGCCAGAAGATAGACGCCCAACAAAAACTCAAAAGCTCCCAGCACGACCGCGATTACCACCGAAAACCGGATATCGCCCATGACAGGAGGCACCACGCCGAATTCGGTAAAATAGGCTTCGACCTTATAGGCCATGCCTAGCGGGTCGCACGCCTTGACAAAACCTGAAAAGATGAACACCGCCGCGAGCACAAGACGGCAAAGGTTGATCCACCCGAGAAATACGATATGTCGAGCCTTAGCCTTCAATCTCTAACTTGATTAACCCAAACACGGCATAATTGGCCATATCCATATAGTTTGCGTCGATGCCTTCCGACACCTGCGTCCGTCCGGCGTGGTCTTCTATCTGCTTGGTGCGGAAAATCTTCATCAGTATCAGGTCTACGTATGAACTCACCCTCATGCCTCGCCAGGCTTCACCATAATCGTGGTTCTTACGGCTCATCAGCGAAAGGGCCTTTTGGGCGTATTGGTCATATAGTTCAAGCGCTTTTTCGGGCGAGAGGTCGGCCGTGTCGGCTGCACCGAGATCGAGTTGTATGAGTCCGACAATACTGTAATTCACAATAGCGATGAACTCAGGCGCAATGCCTTCCTCGACCTCCGCATGTCCGGTTTCTTGAAGCGTACGGATGCGGTTCGCCTTGATGAACAATTGATCAGTCACCGATGCCGGGCGCATGATGCGCCACGAACTTCCGTAATCTTGCAATTTCCGGCTAAACAGTTCGCGACAGAGGGAGAGTACCTGCTGGAACTCTTGTTGCGTTGTCTGTGATTGTAAATCCATCAGCTGTCTTTTGACGCAAAGTTACGCAATTCGTCCGAACCAGCCAAACAAACGTTACGCTTCGCAATCATGTAGTTTTGCTGACACTAAGCCTTGCATCCAGTCGCGAGTGTCTGGCAGGAAAAAGCAGGCCGGAAAGAAACGCTCAGTTCCCTCCGGCCCGTTATTTATCAAAGAGATGAAAAAGCCTTAGTATCTCAGCACCTGACCCGGCCGTATTTTCGAGCGGGTAGTAAGTCGGTTGGCTTTGCAGAGCATGTCGACTGAAATGCCCAACTTGTCGGAGATGGACGACAGGGTCTCGCCCGACTTCACCTTATAAAAGTGTCCGGAAAGGCGCAATGTCTGCGCCCCGTCTTGCCGCGACGACTCGTTACGGGAGCCGTCTGATGCGAGAGAGCGGTCATAGTTTCCGTCCTTGCGAAAAACGAAGAAGTCACCGGTGACATCTTGGTTGGGAAAGTCAAACATCAACACCGGGTTGATGGCCCGTCCGAGGAAACGTGTCTCAAAGTGAAGGTGTGATCCGGTCGAAAGTCCCGTGTTACCACCCAAACCGATAGGCTCGCCAGCCTTAACGATCTGATCTTCGTCGACAAGCTGTTTGGAAAGGTGCCCGTAAAGTGTTTCCAGTCCGTTTGGGTGACGGATAACGACATAATAACCGTAACCACCACGGTCATAACGGACTACCCGCACCTTACCGTCGAACGCGGAACGGATAGTATCACCGATATAGACTTTGATATCCAGCCCTTCGTGCTGGCGGCGGAAAGCGCGACGGTAGCCGAAGTTACTCGTAATCCGGCGGCTGTCCGTCGGCATGTAAAAGCCCCGCAGGTCAATACGGAAACTGTCGGGCATCACGACGTCATAACTTCTGGCGAAACGGTTGTTCCATCCCGGATAAAGTTCGCGGGCATAATTGACGTCAAGTTCCCGCTCACGTTCAAAGAGACGTTGCAGGGCTACGGAATCTACACTTTTGAGTTTTCTGTCAATAGGAGCCTGACGCGCAATCAGGTCTTGTGCCTGCACGGGAGCAGCGGCGAGGACGAGCAGTCCCAACAAGCAGGCTTTCATCTTCTTCTTTATCATCTTTTGCGGGCAAATCTGATTTAAGTTGCCGCAAATGTAGTCATTTTTTTCTTTCTACTTGGCAAATCAGCGTGTAAATTACAATGCAACTGTTAAATAAGTTGTAATTCTTCATACTGTGACGCTACATGGTAAATCCGTGACCGGGCGAATTGTCAGTGCTAGAGACAGGCCGATTGCCCCAAAAGTGGGAATCAAAAAACGATTTAGTCCGAAAAATGGCGGACTCGGAAACATTTTATTCTTTTTGGAAAAAGAAAAGAGGAATACCGGCACAACGACTCCCTGCGCGGCACAGACTGACGGACGATCAGTCTTTTTTAAGCTTGGTGGCACTCATCTCGTCTTCTTCCTTCATGTCGATTTCCTCGCCGTTGGCGTCAAGGAAACGATATTCAAGGAACGCGAGCTTCTGGTCGGCTACAATTTTCAAGCCTCTACTGTATTTCATCTGCCAACGATGTTTCAGCGAGATGAAACCCTGATTGATGTAGGCAGCCACATAAGGATGCACATGCAGGCGTATCTTGCGGATTCCTAAATGATTGAAAAGCGTATCAATCTTGCCTTCCAGACTGTCAGTGAAGAGAATGCTTGACTTGATTTTCCCCGTTCCGCAGCATGTCGGACAGGTTTCCTCCACATTAACATCCATTGCCGGACGGACGCGCTGACGGGTTATTTGCATCAGCCCGAACTTGCTCAAAGGAAGAATGTTGTGGCGTGCACGGTCTTTCTGCATGTTCTGACACATGCGTTCATAGAGTTTTTGGCGGTTTTCCGCCTTATCCATGTCTATGAAATCCACAACGATGATACCGCCCATGTCCCGCAATCGCAACTGTCGGGCGAGTTCGTCGGCAGCGCCAAGGTTGACATCAAGCGCATTCATCTCTTGCGTTTCCTGTGCCTTCGAACGGTTACCACTATTCACGTCCACCACATGCAGCGCTTCGGTATGCTCAATAATAAGATAAGCGCCATGCTTGTATGTGACGGTCTTTCCGAATGACGATTTGATTTGCTTCGTCACCGAAAAATTGTCAAAAATAGGCACGGACCCTTTATATAACTTGACGATGTGATGGCGCTCAGGGGCAATGAGAGCAACATAGGCTCGGACCTCTTCGTAGACCGACTTGTCGTTGATATAGATGTTTTCGTACGAAGGATTGAACAAGTCGCGTAGCAAGGCTACGGTGCGGCTCGTTTCCTCATACACACACTGCGGCGTCTTGTTGCTTTGCTGCACGGCGGCCATCATATCCTCAAAACGCCTCACAAGGATTTTCAATTCGGCATCAAGTTCCGCTACGCGTTTATTCTCAGCCACGGTACGGATAATAACACCAAAATTGCGAGGTTTGATACTGAGTATGAGTTGTTTAAGCCGTGTTCGTTCCTCTTCGTTCTTTATCTTAGACGAGACCGAGACTTTGTCGTTGAACGGGATAAGCACCAGATAGCGCCCAGCAAAGGACAGCTCACATGTCAGCCGGGGACCTTTGGTCGATATGGGTTCCTTGGTGATTTGCACCAATACGTCCTGACCGACTTTCAGGGTGTTCTGGATGCTTCCGTCACGTGGAAGCTCAGGCTGCATACTGGCTTTGGTGATAGGGTAGAGGTGCTTACGATCGCTCCGTACTTGTTTGATATACTTCTCAAAGGAATGGAATTGTCCGCCTAAGTCCAAGTGGTGCAGAAAGGCATCACGCTCGAACCCGACGTTGACAAAACAAGCGTTGAGCCCAGTCATGATTTTCTTCACCTTAGCCAGGTAAATGTTACCTACGGCATAAGACTCCGTGCGCCCTTCCTGCTGAAACTCTACCAGTTTCTTGTCTTCAAGCAGGGCGATGGATATCTTGTCCTTCTGTACATCAACGATGACTTCGCTAACCATATCAAACCACGTAAGAGGAGGGGGTTTCTAAATTAAGAACAAACCTGAACGCCTTCGAATAGACCACCCAAGTTTGTTCTTAATTTGTCATGACACAAATTTTGTTATTTGCTCTTGTGTCTGTTCTTTCTCAGTCTTTTTTTACGCTTGTGCGTAGACATCTTGTGTCTTTTTTTCTTCTTTCCGCTTGGCATTTTTTTTAGTTTTAGTTAGTATGTTCTTTTATTGTCTCAACAAACGTCTTTGCCGGTTTGAAAGCAGGAACCAAATGTTCCGGAATGATTATCGTCGTGTTCTTCGTGATATTACGCGCCGTTTTCTTTGCGCGCTTCTTCAAAATGAAGCTCCCGAAGCCGCGGAGATAAACGTTCTCTTCCTTGGACAGGTTTTCTTTCACAAGATCCATAAACGCTTCGACCGTGACCAGCACCGTCGATTTGTCAATTCCCGTTTTCTGAGAAATCTGCGTTACGATTTCCGCTTTTGTCATAAACTGTTACAGTAAAGTTGATTACTCTTTTACACCGATTTAAAACGGTGCAAAGATACAACTTTCCGCTCATTTACAGCATGAAACGGCTCGAAATCTTGCCCATATCTTGCATTTGCCTTTACGAAACCGGGATTTTACGGATGCGTTCGACATGGCGACCGCCTTCAAAATCCGTCTGAAAAAACTCATCCATTATGGCACGTGCCGTGGCTTCGTCAATGTAACGCCCCGGCATGACGAGCACATTGGCGTCATTGTGTAGGCGCGACATCTTTGCAAGATCGGGAGCCCAACAGAGGGCGGCGCGGATTTGCTGGTGCTTATTGAGCGCCATGCTGATGCCCTCGCCTGAACCGCAGATTCCAATGCCATAATCACAGTCTCCACTTTCTATGCCGCGGGCCAATGCATGGGCAAAGTCCGGATAGTCGCACCGCTCCGGCGTAAGGCACCCGTAATCGTGGCTGGTATATCCCAACTGCTCTAAGTATTCCTTGACAGCACATTTAAGTGCATAACCGGCATGGTCGGAAGCCAGACCGATTGTTTTATCCTTGCTGATAGCCATTATGCTTCTTTCAAATAACTGAGAACTTCCTCATATATGTTTTCCGGCGTGAAGCCCAGTTTCTCGTCGAGGACGGGGAAAGGAGCGGAATAGCCGAAACTTTCAAGCGAATGGATACGACCGTTCCCGACCAATCCACTAAGCGTCACGGCGAGGCCCGCCGTCAAGCCGAATTTTTTCACGCCGGCAGGCAGGATCTGCTCTTGATATTCACGGCTTTGGCGACGGAACAAGCCTTCCGACGGACAGCTGACCACACGGATGGCATAGCCATCTTGCCGCAGTTTGGAGGCTGCGTCGACCAATGTCGAGACTTCGGAACCGGAGCCAACAAGGATAACGTCGGGGACAGGCGTATCGATCACGCAATACGCCCCTCTTGAAACTTGCTTATAATCTGTGCCCGCAGGCAGGTCCTTCACTGCCTGTCGGCTGAAAATGAGCGCCGTAGGCGTCTGCATGTTCTCCATGGCCATGCGCCAGCATTCCGTCACAGCGTGTGCATCAGCCGGACGCAAGACACGCACGGAATCAAGCCCGCTGTGGTTTTGAAGTTTCTCCATCAGACGTATCTGAGCCTCGTGCTCGACAGGCTCATGCGTAGGACCATCTTCGCCAACGCGGAAAGCGTCGTGAGTCCAGATGAACTTGACGGGAAGTTCCATCAGCGCGGCCATACGGATGGCAGGCTTCATATAATCGGAGAAGACAAAGAACGTCCCCATCGCGGTGATGACTCCGCCGTGCAGAGCCATACCGATGCAAAGGCAGGCCATTGTCAGCTCAGACACTCCTGCTTGAAGGAAACGTCCGGTGAAATCGCCTTTCTGAATAATATGTGTGTGGGCGAGAAAACCGTCCGTCTTGTCAGAATTACACAAATCGGCCGACGAGCAGATCATGTTCTCCACATATTCCGACAACATCGACAGGCAGGCAGATGACCCGTTGCGTGTGGGGCTGTTTGCTTTCTGTTTGATTTCATCCCAAGGCATCTCGGGCAGTTCGCCCTTCCACCAGTGTTCCAGCTTTTCGGCCTTTTCGGGATTTTCGTCCGCCCATCGTTGCTCTTGTCCACGACGGACAGCCACTTCATGGCGCAGCACGTCGAGGCGCTCTCCATACATAGTTTTGACATCATCATAAATGATGAACGGGTTCTCGGGGTCACCACCAAGATTCTTAATCGTATTGACATAGGCATCGCCACCCAAAGGAGCCCCATGAGTCCCGCAGTCACGCTCGTAGCTCGTGTTGTCGGCCCGACGGCATCCTTTACCCATCACACAATGGCCAATGATGAGCGTCGGACGCTGCTTTTCTGCCTTTGCAGCCGTCAGCGCGGCTCGGATGGCTTCACAGTCGTTACCGTCGATTTCAATAACATTCCAATTCCAAGACTTGTATTTGAGCGCAGTGTCTTCACTGTAAACTGTTGCTGTGTCCGTGCTCAACTGTATCTCATTCGCGTCATAAAACATGATGAGGTTGTCAAGCCCGAGATGTCCGGCCATACGCCCGGCCCCTTGCGAAATTTCCTCTTGGATGCCGCCGTCGCTGATATAAGCATAAATGGTTTCTTCAGCAAATGAGGGATTACCCGTCGTGGCAGCCATGAACTTGGCAGCAATAGCCGCACCCACAGCGTAGGCATGACCCTGCCCGAGAGGACCCGACGTATTCTCAATACCGCGGCTCACGTTGAGTTCGGGATGGCCGGGGGTAGGAGAGCCCCATTGGCGGAATTGCTTCAAGTCGTCGATCGAGAATTTGCCAATCAATGCAAGTTGCGCATACAACATCGGCGACATGTGCCCAGGGTCTAGGAAGAAACGGTCACGGCACTTCCATTGGGGATCGTCGGGGTCGAAAGTAAGAAATTCTGAGTAAAGGACGTTAATGAAGTCAGCTCCGCCCATCGCACCGCCGGGATGTCCCGACTTGGCACGCTCAACCATAGAAGCGGCCAATATGCGAATGTTATCGGCCGCACGGTTCATCAGTTGTATTGATTTCCCCATCAGAATTTTTGTTGTTGTCAAACGAATGACAGAGGTGTTATTATTTATATTGCAAGTTATTACTTTTAATAATCCTTACTTGCCGCCAACGTCATGTCCAGCCGACTGCCAACATGGCACACATATGCGCGCCGTGTGCATAGAACACACGCTTGCGTAGCAACAAACAGGTTATTGACTGCAAATATACTAAAATCTATCGCACCAATAAGAACAAGGAAACGTGATTTTTTAGCCCACTTACAATTATGCCACTTCAACAAGCGCAGTAACCGTTCTTTTTGCAACTGCTTCCGCCGTGGCCGTCACAGCTCTGAAAAAACGGAAAGCATTCCCAATGGGCAGCTTACGGCAAATCTACCGATTGGGGATATTTATTGTGTTATGTATTACAGTCCAATTGCACAACAAACAGCCCATATTATTGCGGCTGAAAAAGCAATAGAACCAACTACAAAAATAAACATACAGATACAAGCAGCAACCATACAACCTATACTACCTCTAAAAAACCTATCTATTATAAATTGTATCAAATCCTTATCCATGCCACAAAGATTATAATTTCCTGCAACGGTCAGCAGTCAGCTTCCGCAAGTTCGTCAAGAGCAGACCAAGATTCAAATATAATGTGTATTATGTTTAATATAAAGTCTTAGGCAAGAGAAAGTCCGTGAAGAGAACGCGAATAAATAATTTTGTACAAATTAAGAGGAAACTATAAAGAATGGACTACGTACACGACAAACAAGAACTGCTGATTGACTTTACCACCTGCACGGACCGACGCGGTTCGCTCACTTTTGTCGAGAACGCACAACTCCCATTCGAAATTAGAAGGGTTTTCTGGATTCACCACACGCTAGACGGTGCATCGCGTGGCGCACATGCCCACCGGACGTGCGCCGAAATCATCGTTCCCGTCACCGGGACTTTCGACATCGATCTGACGTTGCGTGACGGACGCTCATTTTCTTTCCAGCTTGACAATCCCGACACAGGACTGTTCATTCCTGCGATGAGTTGGTGTGAGCTCCGCAATTTCGCCCCCGGAACGGTATGCCTATGCTTTGCATCGGAGTCTTACACTCCCGCCGGATATATTAACGATTTCCTATCATTCAAACACGAATGCGCGCTATAAGCTACACACCGGACTGGACCGCCGACTGGAACCGACTGACAGACGAGGCAAAAAACGGAACATTCCTGTTCCGCCGGTCATACATGGACTATCACAGTGACCGCTTCGCAGACTGTTCATTGCTCTTTACCGACAGCAGCGGACGCCCGGCAGCCCTGTTCCCTGCCAACTACGACGCGGCCTCGCGAACTGTGTGGTCACACCAAGGGCTCACCTATGGCGGCCTCATCATGCGGCGCGACTTGAACTATGACGCAGTGGACGAAATTTTCGCCCTAATCACCGAGCATTATCGCCTATCCGGCGCCACACGGCTCATCTACAAGAAAGTCCCTTATATTTATAATGTGTACCCCTCCGACGAGGACCTGTATGTCCTTACGCGGTTGAACGCAAGGCTGACAGCCCGCGCCATCTCGTCGGCCGTCGACCTGCGCGCCCCCCTGCCCTTGTCTGCCCGCCGGCTGCGCGGACGCCGGAAAGCAGTACGTGAGGGCTTCACTGTGAAAGGACACGACGCCGACATCTCCGAAGCGTTGGCCGAATACTGGGCCATCCTCACACAGACACTGGCCAGTCGACATCAGACAAGGCCTGTTCATAGCGTGGACGAAATAACCCGACTTCAAAGCCTCCACCCTTTGGAGATAAAGCTTTGGACCATACACAAACGCGACACCTCGATGCTGGGCGGCACCCTCCTCTACCTGACGCCAACGACCGTACACGCCCAATACATCGCCACAAACGAAGAAGGGCGCCGATGCGGAGCACTTGACATGCTCTTTGATGAGTTACTGCGAAAGGACTTTGGCAACCGCTGGTTCTTCGATTTCGGAATTTCGACCGAACAGAGCGGCACCATCCTCAACAACGGGCTGCTCATCCAAAAACAGGAATTCGGCGGACGAGCCGTTTGTTATGACACTTACGCCCTCGACTTTTAATCCTCACGCTCATGGAAATCCCATATATTGACATGCAGGGAGTGAACGCCCGTTTCGAACCGCAACTCAGCGAGGCTGTCAAGCGCACACTGGCATCCGGATATTACATCAACGGGCCAGAACAACAGCGTTTTGAGCGAACGTATGCCTCATATTGCGGCGTACGCCACTGTGTCGGCGTCGGTAATGGAATGGACGCTCTCACGCTCATCCTGAAAGCGATGAAGCAGCTCTATGGATGGGACGACACATGCGAGGTCGTCGTTCCGGCATTCACATTCGTAGCGACAGCAGAAGCAGTCGTAGCGGCAGGACTGACGCTCGCACTGGCTGATATCCGCCCCGACGCTCCCCTGCTCGATCCCCTTTCGGCCGAGCGGGCCATCACGCCACGCACCCGCGCCATCATCCCCGTCCATCTTTACGGCCAAATCTGTGACATGGAGCCTCTCCGCAAACTTGCCGACAATCACGGCCTGCGCATCGTTGAAGATGCCGCACAAGCCCACGGAGCCCAGTATGACGGGCTCCACGCCGGCGCCTTGGGCGACGCGGCCGGATTCAGTTTCTATCCAGGAAAGAATCTGGGCGCATTGGGCGACGGCGGAGCCGTGACGACAAACGACGAAGAACTGGCCGAACGCATCCGCGCCCTCGCCAACTACGGCAGCCAACGAAAGTATGAGCATCTCTGGCCCGGCACGAACAGCAGGCTTGATGAGCTACAAGCCAGCATACTCTCCGTAAAACTCCCTTGGCTGGATGCGGACAATGCCCGACGACGCGAAGTAGCTAGCTATTATCTCCGCCATATTACACGCCGCCCCGAGCTATGGACGCTTGACTACACTCCTGGGGATAGTAACGTTCACCACATATTTCCCGTATTCTGCCACCACCGTGACAACCTCCAACACTACTTGTCCCGACACGGGGTGCAGACCTTAGTACACTACCCCATCCCAGTCCATAAGCAGAAAGCATTTGCCTCATACAACGCCCTGCACTACCCGCGGGCAGAAAGCTTCGCCCAATGCGAACTAAGCCTGCCGATAAGCCCCGTGCAGCCCCAAGAACACACCAGAAGAATTGTTGAACTAATAAACCAATACAATTATGAAAACGATTGATATCCTGATATGTACGCTCAATAAAGGAATCGTACGGGTCAGCGACATCCTCATGCCGCCACGCGAGGAAATACGTTACATTGTCTCTTTCCAATACACCGACGACCGCTACCTCGACCTGATTCCGCCAATCTTGAAAGAACGTGCAGACGTTTCCTTCTACACGCTCAACGGACAAGGCCTCTCCTGCAACCGCAACAACGCGCTGGAAAAGGCCACGAGCGACCTCGTCATGTTCGCAGACGACGACACCCGCCTGCTACCCGATGCATACGAGCAAATTGTCCACACATTCGACACAAACGACATTGACGTAGCTTTCTTCCAAGCCACGACCTACACGGGAAAACCTCTGAAAGAATACCCCGACGCGCCGTTCACGTATGACCGCCGCACCACACTCACCTACTCAATTTCTGCCATCGAGATGGTTTGCCGCCGAAAAGCCATCCAAGGCGTCATCCGCTTCGACGAACGTTTCGGCCTCGGGACCCAGTTCCTCACATGCGGAGAAGAAGAAATCTGGCTTGAAGACGCCCTCCGCACCGGACTGCGGATGAAATACTTCCCCGAGCGCACCGTCGAGACATCCACCATGCTGAAAAAGAAAATGGTCTACGTCGACGCCGGCGTCCAGCGCAGTCGGGGAGCTATGACCTACTACCGCATGGGCAACCGCGCGTGGCTCGCCTGCGCAAAGTTTGCCATGCAATCCTCAATCAACGGTCTGTGTCACTTCTGGCCCATGATGCATCACCTCGCCGAAGGTATCCGATACATGAAACGCACAAAATAGCCCCATCCATCGACGTTTTTTCGTATCCGCATCCCCGCATGGAAGAGGCCGTCAATCCTCGCCTGTCAGCCACGCGGGGCCGGCAAGACGGCTCCACAGCTTTATAAATGATGGAAACCATACTAAAAAAGATCAACTCGCTTTACCCATTGTCCGAAACGACCGCCAAGGCCTTGAAAGAATGTGTGACGCGCTGCATGATACCCAAACGCACTCTCTTGGTGCAGGCATACCGCCACACGCGTGCGGCCTACTTTATCGAAAAAGGCCTGACACGCTCTTTCTGGCTGGTCGACGGAGAAGAGATAACCACTTCGTTTTCCTCAGAAGGCGACATCGTGTTCAGTATGGACGAACTGTATTATGGCCAGCCAAGCCAGGAATACGTCGAAACACTCGAAGACACTGAGGCCTACCGGATAAGCCTCGCCGACTTGCTCGATCTGTTCCACCACAACATCGAACTGGCCAACTGGGGCCGCATCATCCATCAGGACGAATACAGGCGGCTTCACCGCTCGCACAAGGAACGGCTTACGCTGTCTGCACGCGAACGGTACATGAGTTTCGTTGAGCAATTCCCGGACATTTGCCAGCGCGTAAACCTCGGATACATTGCTTCCTACCTCGGAATCACTCCATCTACCCTCAGCCGCCTGCGCGGACAACGCAAAGCCCCATGCAGCCCGCACATCGCCGGAAGACACAACCACAGCTGAGCGGCAAACTGACGGAAAAGAACAACATACATTTCGACGGCATGAAAGGATTTTTGCCTTAGGTCAATTTTTGAACACTGCAATATGCGTACTTTTGCGGGCAAAACGTAAACCCAATCACGCATAATCAAAGCTGAATCCCATGCAAGAAATTTCTTCATCCGCATTTGCCGACAGCAAGCCCCATTACGAGCTCCTCGACGGCCTGCGCGGTGTGGCAGCCCTTGTTGTCATCTGGTACCACATCTTCGAGGCATTCGCCACCAGCCCTGTCGACCAGCACGTCAACCACGGCTATCTTGCCGTTGACTTTTTTTTCATCCTCTCCGGCTTTGTCATCGGTTATGCCTACGACGACCGTTGGAAAACAAGCCTGACCACAAAAAGCTTTTTCAAGCGCCGCCTGATCCGACTGCACCCCATGGTTGTCATGGGCGTCGTGCTCGGCGTTGCGGCTTACTGCATTCAAGGCTGTGTCAGGTGGGACGGCACACATATGGCCACATCCATGATCATGCTGGCCATGCTGCTCAACCTGTTCCTGCTTCCCGTCATGCCCGGAGCGGGAGCCGACGTGCGCGGCAATAACGAAATGTTCCCTCTGAATGGCCCCAACTGGTCGCTTTTCTTCGAATACATAGGCAACATCCTCTATGCTTTCCTTTTCCGCCGCATGAGCACAAAAGTGCTCACCGCCTGCGTCGTGTTCTTCGGCGCCGGCCTTGCCGTTTTCGCCGTCGGCAATTTCTCGGGCTACGGCCATCTGGGCGTAGGCTGGACTTTGATAGACAACAACCTTGCCGGCGGCCTGCTGCGTCTGCTCTTCGCTTTCTGCATAGGCCTGCTGATGTCACGCAAGTTCAGCCCCATCCCCGTTCGTGGCGCATTCTGGATTTGCAGTGGAGCGGTTGTTGTCTTGCTCGCCCTGCCTCATTGGGGTGCTGATGCTTTCTGGCTTAACGGCCTCTATGACGCGATCTGCGTCATCATCCTCTTTCCCTGTCTGGTCTATCTCGGCGCTTCGGGTAAGGCGACCGACCGGGCGACGGCTGGTCTCTGCAAATTTCTGGGCGACATTTCCTATCCCATCTACGTCGTCCATTATCCTTTTGCCTACCTGTTCTACGCCTGGACATGGAGCGGCAGCGAAAAACGCACCTTTGCCGAGACATGGCCCGTGGCACTACTGTTGTTCTTCGGCAGCATTGCCTTGACATACGCAATTCTGAAAGTGTACGACGAGCCTGTGCGCCGCTGGCTGACGCGCCGTTTCATGAACCGCAAATAAGCCATATGCATGGCGCTCCACCGGCAGGCAGACACCGCCAGCGTGAATAATCATAAAATTCTGGCTGACAGTTGCTCATCCCGCCGGGAATTGCTAACTTTGCAGCAAATTACCGGTAATGAAAAAAGCGACCCTATATTTTCTTGCCTGCGCGTTTGTCATCTCATTCTCCGCTTGCAGCAACTACAACGAAGTAATGAGGACCAACGACTACGACTATAAATATGAAGTAGCCAAACAATATCTGGCAGAAGGCCAGTCAAATCGCGCTGCTATTTTGTTCCAAGAAGTGATCGCCATGCTGAAAGGTACGGACAAGGGCGAAGAATCGCTCTTCCTGCTGGGCATGAGCCATTACCAAGCAGAGAACTACGACGCCGCAGCCTCGGTGTTCCGCAAGTTCTACGAAACCTATCCCAAAGGCTACCTCGTGGAAGAGGCCCGTTTCTATGCAGGCAAAGCGCTTTACGAGTGCACGCCCGAACCCAAGCTCGACCAATCGGCTACCTATGAAGCCATTTCCGAATTCCAAGGCTTTTTAGATGCTTATCCTGACAGCAAACTCCGCGAAAGCGCGCAACAGATGATTTTTGCCCTGCAAGACAAACTGGTGGAGAAGGAATACATGTCGGCCAAACTGTATTATGACCTCGGCAGCTATTTCGGGAACTGCACCAACGGTGGCAGTAACTATCAAGCCTGCATCGTCACGGCGGAAAACGCATTGAAAGATTATCCGTTCTCAAACCGCCGCGAAGATTTCGCCATACTCGTGCTACGGGCAAAATTCGAATTAGCCCGCCAAAGCGTGGAAGAAAAGAAGGAAGAGCGCTACCACAACGCCATCGACGAGTATTATGGTTTCACAAACGAATATCCCGAATCGAAGTACATGGGCGAAGCCCAAAAGCTCTTTGAGCAAGCCTCACCCTACGTCAACGAAGAAGAAGAATAACTTACAAACGCCATATGGACTACAAGAAAAGCAAAGCCCCCACCAACACGGTGACCCACAATCTGATGGATTTCTGCGAAGAGACTGGCAACATCTATGAAAGCGTTGTCATCATGTCGAAGCGGGCCAACCAGATTTCCTCTCAGATGAAAGAAGACCTGTCGAAGAAGCTGAAAGAATTTGCTTCCACGAGCGACAATCTTGAAGAAACGTTTGAAAACCGCGAACAAATCGAGATTTCGCGCTACTACGAGAAGCTTCCGAAACCGACACTTATCGCTGCGGATGAGTTTTTGAAGGGCCGCGTTTACTACCGCAACCCTGCCAAGGAAAAAGAGAAAATTGGTCAGGCGTCGTTATGATACAAAGGATTCAAAGTGTCTACCTGCTGTTGGCCGGCGTTTTGTCGGCCATCGCATTTTTTATGCCACTGGCCTATTTCACAGGAACAGCCGGAACATGGGAAATGTACACCACAGCTTTCACCCAAGCCACGGCAACAACAGCGGCTGGCGACGTGCCGTCGCTCCCTTGGGGTATTTTGCTGTTATCACTGATTTGCGTGATTATCCCCGTCTTTTGCATTTTCAAATATAACAATCGGAAATTGCAAATGACGCTCTGCACGATCTCCATCGTGTCCTACATCCTCTATTACGCCGCCTACATCGCATATGGTTTCACCCTGTCGCGCGGATTGACGGCCTCCTTCACCCCGACACTGTATATCGTGCTCCCGTTCTTCGCACTTCTGTCCGTCATATTGGCCCGTAAAGCCATCAAGAGCGACGAAGAGAAAGTGCGTGCCGCAGACCGTATCCGATAAACCTACAGGAAACACAAACACATCTCTCATCATGTCGCTAAACAAAGTTCTTCTCATCGGTAATGTAGGGCGCGACCCGGACATCCACTACATAGACAACGGCGTCGCTGTGGCCCAAATCAGGTTGGCCACAACTGAAAAAGGATACACCCTCCCCAATGGAGTTCAAGTCCCCGACCGGACAGAATGGCACACCGTCATCTTATGGCGCGGTCTGGCCCAAACCGTGGAGCGCTACGTCAAGAAAGGTGACAAGGTGTTTATCGAAGGACAAATACGCACGAGGAACTACACGGACAAGAACGGCAAACAACGCGAGACCCTTGAAATCTGGGCCGAACGGCTCGAACTCATGTACAAGCCTGCGACAGTTCATCCTAACGCTGCGACAGCTCCGACTGGAAGCCAGCCTGTGAACACGCCGTCCTCCGACGACCCGTTCCCGTTCTGATTAGACCGGTATGCACGGCGCCGTCCAACGTCTTCATGCACAGACTGAAAAGACATGAATTCTCCCTATATGCCGTCGCGCCCCTTCCATGAACTCGGATGGGGCGCGACACGCATTTTCTGGGGCGACACGGACGAACTCCGTCCGCTTTTCGCCACCCATCTGCCCGCCAGTCTCATCGAAGAGAGTCATAGACAGTTTCGCAATACGAAGCGACGCGACGAATGGCTGGCAGCACGCCTCCTGCTGCGCCACGCATTCCGTAATGAAGGCATTGCCCCCGTCATCCGCTACCACAGCAACGGACGGCCGTACCTCAACGGCACAACGGACGGGCTCAGCATCTCGCACAGTCAAGGACGCGTCTGCATCGCCCTTACCCGCCAATCGGCTGTCGGCATTGACTTGGAACGAGACCGGGCACGCCCATTCAGATTAAGACACGGCTTCATCCATCCTGACGACTTGAAACGGTATGAAATACTGCGTCCCGAAGATTTCACCATCGTTTGGAGCGCGAAAGAGAGCATCTACAAAATACTAGACGCGCCAGGCTTCCCGCTCACTGAGATTCGCGTAAAACCATTCACTGCTTCTCCGTCTGGCGGACAACTAGAAGCTCTGGCGACAGGGCATACCTACACCTTACACTATACGTTCCTCGACGCCTTTGTGCTCACAGCCGTAACGACCTGAACCCGGCGCAATCCTCAGACCTGCGACATAGCACACGGCGGACGGCCGGCACGAACTGATATGTGCCGGCCGTCCGCCGTGTGTTATGCGCGTTGTCTTAATACACAAGACGCACGTTGTCAACCCAAAGCGTGTTGCCTACACTCCCGACATAAGCTCCGCCATGCGAAGAGTCAAACTGCAAGACCAGGTGAGTCGGAGTCTCGTTTGCTGCCCCCCATCCCACTTCTTTCACCGGAACCATTTTTCCTTTGCTGTTCCGAGCATACTTCACGTAATCGCCCGTAGTGAGTCCCATATACGAGCGATAAAACTTCTGCTTCGTGATGTCGCCGTAATGTATGCGGTAGGTGGCATTATTAATCCATCCTGTCGACTTGTTGAAACGAACTACCATCGTGCCAACGCGACGGGCATAGATATTACCGTCCTTGTCTTCCCAGCGTTTCTGCAAGTAAAGGATACAGTCGGCCATGTCCATTCCTGCCACCTTCTTCGCTTTTCCGAATCCTGTCTGGCGGACGCGGTCTGGCTTACCAGACAACTTCACCTGGTAGTCGAAGCGAATGGCTTGTGGACGACGGTTGAAGCGGATGCCAGCGTCGAGTTTGCTCATTGGGTTGGATGTTCCTGTGATGGGTTCTTGCGTCTGGCCCAAGTAGATGGAACCGGCGGCAAGCACCTTGATGTTCACCAGGCCGAGAACGACGCATTTCTCCTCGTGCGTCGAAAGTTTGGCACAGAAACCATGTCCGGGCCGTGCCTCCCGATAAACCGATGTGTTCGTTTTCGTAATACCTGCAACCTTGGCCAATACGTTAGAAGTGGCCCATGGCGAACCGCCTTGGTTACGATAGGGGGTGCTGTTGTTCCATGTGCCGTTCGGAGCAATCTCATAAAGCGTCTTGGTGTTTCCACCGATAATTCCGCTTTCCTTGACGTTACGGACAAGCCACTGGTCAAAATTTCCAAACTTAATGTATTCTTCGCGGGCGTCTGTCAAGTCTGCCTGCTCGGTCTCTTCGACCTGTTCCGTCTCAGGCCTGCTTGCGTAGGCCGTACCTAAGGATACAAATGCCGCAACTGCAAATGTCGTGGCGAATAGCCTTGTTCTCATTGGTCTTATTTTTGTTTTATGTTTTATCCTTTCTTGTTTCTGATCAGAACGCCTCGTTGATGTTGAAGAGGAATCCACCGCCATTGCGGGTGAAACCGTAATCCAGCCGTATATTGATGCCGGGACGGAAAGCCCATCGGTAACCAATACCGAAATTGGGAAGGAAACGCGTCCACCGCAACGCGGATGCCTCGGGGAACACCTGGGCTGTGCCCACCCACGCCACGGCTCCGTGTCGCCCTTTTATGTGCTGACGCAACTCCACTTGGGCCTCAATTATGTTACGGTCGCGATAACGTCCTTCGTAATAGCCGCGCATCCGGTTAGTCCCACCCATTTCAGCCATCATGCACCATGGAACGTCGCCGTAGTTGAAGCGGCTGTGAAGCTCCGCGGCAAACGTACATCCCTTCCACAAAGGGACATACGTGCTGGTTGTGAAATCCGTCGTCGAGAAACCGTAAGTGTTCCCCAACCACTTGGGAGTAAACGTCTGATCCAGTTGCACGAACCATCCACGCTTGGCATTCAGAATGAAGTCGCGCGAATCATAGGTGAACGAGACACCAGGCGTAAGGGCATGTACCGTATGCCGCTGGCCGGCTATGAACTGCTCGCCCAGCGGATCCATCTCCGTCGCCCGGATAAACTGGAAATTCAGCGTTGGCCCGATATATAAATTCCTGGCCATACGGAACATGAATCGCCCCATCCAATCGAATTTGAAACGGCGGAAATCTGCTTGGTTAGCATCGTCGTCACCCTGTTCGTAGCCTATGCCGTAAAACTCAGTCGGGAACGTGTACACATATAGGCGATAGTCGAGCCGGAAACGCTCTTTGGGAAAAATGTTATTACCTCTGACACCCATCATCAAGAATCCCTTCGTCGTAACGTCGCCATAGAGTGCGACGTTCGACTTGGGGAGCAGCGTGTCAGCATGATCCATGGAATAAAGCCCAGTAGCCACCACGCCAAGCCCGAAGCCGACAGTCGACGAATAGTGAGGTCCCGGCAGGACACCGAAACTGAATTTCTTGTCCTTATCCTCGTCGTGCTGGCGAAAATAGTCCAAGACCTTGTTGACAAGGTTACGCTTCTTGACAACCGTATCAACGGACACAAGCGTAGTGTCAGGAACAGACATTTCCGCCATCCCGGACGACTGAGCCTTAGACGGCAAAACGACAGAAAGCATTAGCCCTATCCAAAAGACATTCCTCCGTGTCGAACGGTGTAAGTAAGAAATCATGCGTGCAAAGTTAGGCATTCCAGCCTTACTACCGAGAATTATTCATTACTTTTGCACGATATTTACAAATAGTGCAGAAAAAATGAATAAGAAAGCCCTGCTTTTCACATTCTTTGCGACCTGCATCTCCCTGCATGCCGCACCCGAGATCCCGGCAGACAGTCTGGCGCAGGCTGCTTCGGAGAAATCAGAAAAAGCCTCGAAAAAGATCTGGAATGCTTTTGACCCGAGCATCAAGTTCAGCGGCTATATCATTGGCAAGTACAGCATTGACAATCAAGAAGGAAAAGCCTCAAACAGCACGTTCGACCTCCGATTTGTCCGACTCAGCGCATCAGGCTACTGCTTCAATGATTTCTATTATCGCCTTCAAGTTGAAATCAACGGTATGCCGTCGAAAGACAACGGCCCCCGCATCATGGACGCATTCGTCGAATGGCAGAAATTCGACTTCCTGCGTGTGAAACTGGGCCAATTCAAACGCCCCATAGGCTTTGAGAATCCGATGAGTCCGCTCGACGTCGGATTAGGCAACTACTCTCAGGCGACCTTGAAACTGGCCTCGATCAATGACCGCATCGACGGGCATAAATGCTCAGGGCGTGACGTGGGCGTGCAACTGCAAGGCGACCTCTTCCCCGCTACCGACGGACACAACTGGCTACACTACCAAGTCGGCGTATTCAACGGTCAAGGCATCAACCACACCGACAAAGACAATTTCAAAGACATCATCGGCGGCCTCTGGCTCTCGCCGGTCAAAGGACTCTCCGTCGGAGGTTTCGGATGGAACGGCAAGTATACCAACGACGACTATAAAGGAGACGGAACCGACCTGAAAAGCGTCGAACGTAAGCGCTGGGGCGTCGGATATATGTATGACAACGGAGCTTGGAGCACTCGCGGTGAATATATCGCATCAAAAGGAAAGAACCCTGCCGACATACACAGTGCCAACCGGAGCGATGCATGGTACGTACAAGTCGGTGCTCCCCTATTCAAGGACTTCAAACTGTTTGGCCGCTACGATTGCTACCGTGAGAACAAGCATTGGAATTCCTTAAAAACCATCTATGCGCTCGCAGCTAACTACTATCTTGGCAAACACCTCATCTTCCAAGCCAACTACTCGTTTACAAACGACCGTAGCGCAGCCATCGGACGCAATTACAGCACTTTCGACGTGCAGGTGGCGGCGCGTTTCTGACCCACCCCGCATAGCCGGAAACAGAAAACACATAAGCAATCAGCAATTAATTAACAAAGCATTATGATGTTATATGCAAGTTATGGTAACCCCTATTCTGCAATTTGCTGACGTACAAAGAGGCTGAACTTCGACAGTCAACACACGGAGGCCGGTGCCGCAACTCAGCAGCGCCGGTCTTTTTTCTCGAACGGAATGCCACGACCACAGCCGCACATCCGTAATTCAGGTTATGACCTCCGTAATCCGTTTACGTCCGGAGACAACAGGAAACACTAATTTTGCGCTCGCCTGCCGGAGCAGCGTCCACGAAACGACCTTCCGACGGCAAACGGGCACTTCTCCCCAGACAAGAAAAAAGATGAAACGTCCGACCAAAGAAAACGCCTTGCTGCTGCGCATCCGCAGCGGGCAGCCAATAACCGTCAGGCAGCAACTCTACCTGACGGCACAGTTGAGCCTGCCCTCCATCATGGCGCAGATTTCGTCGATCACCATGCAATACATCGATGCAGCCATGGTAGGCAGCCTCGGTGCCAGTGCCTCAGCATCCATCGGGCTCGTATCAACCACAACCTGGCTGTTCATGGGACTATGTTCCGCCGTTTCGGCCGGGTTCGCCGTACAAGTGGCGCACCGATTAGGAGCTAAAAATGTCAGAGGGGCTCGCGCCGTACTACGCCAATCGCTGCTCATGGCCTTATGTTTCAGCGTGATGCTCGCGGCGATTGGCTGCACCATCAGCAGAGGCCTCCCAACCTGGCTGGGAGGCGGCGACGACATCTGTCACGACGCGGCGGCCTATTTTCTGGTATTTTCGCTTTCACTCCCGTTCTTCCAACTCAACGTACTCGGCAGTGCCATGCTGCGCAGCAGCGGAAACATGTACGTCCCTAGCCTGTTGAACATGCAGATGTGCCTGCTCGATGTTGTGTTCAACATGTTCCTGATTTTTCCGACACAGACCTACCACATTTTCGATCGTTCAATAATGATTCCGGGTGCTGGACTTGGCGTAACGGGTGCTGCGCTCGGAACAGCGCTCGCCGTAGTTGTCACATCGGCCATGATGCTTTATTCGCTCTGCGTACGCTCGGCGGAACTCCGCCTTGTCGGACGACGTGGCAGTTTCCGGCCGACCATGGACTGCCTCGGCAAAGCATTCCGCATCAGCCTGCCGATGGGCGCGGAACGCATACTGATGTGTGGCGCTCAAATCATGACCACCGTAATCGTCGCCCCACTCGGCACGTACGCCATAGCTGCCAATGCGTTTGCCATCACGGCTGAAAGCCTATGTTACATGCCCGGTTACGGCGTATCGGACGCTGCGACCACGCTTGTCGGGCAGAGCATCGGCGCCAAACGATGGGACTTGGCCCGGCGCTTCGCCTACATCACCGTAGGCTCCGGAATCGCTGTCATGACGGCAATGGGCATTGCGATGTACGCCGGTGCACCCTTCATGATCGGTATCATGACACCCGACAAGGACGTACTCGATCTCGGCGTGGCGATGTTGCGCATAGAAGCCTTTGCCGAACCTATGTTCGCCGCCTCTATCGTAGCCTATGGCGTCTTTGTCGGTGCAGGCGACACGCTCGTTCCGGCCACGATGAACCTCATCAGTATCTGGGTAGTGCGCCTTTCGCTGGCCGCAATCCTTGCCCCGACCATGGGACTGCGCGGTGTATGGCTCGCCATGTGCCTTGAACTCTGCTTCCGTGGCATCATCTTCCTCGTCCGCCTTTGCAGGGGGAAATGGATAAAAAACTGTAATCAGGGTTATGCTTCCCGTAAAACAAATAACCGCACTCCGCCCGCCGGCTACTAACTTTGCATCACTAAACGTAACGTGAGGTGCCGAAAGATGCGTTCCAGCCCATTCCATCGGAAAGAAACGGATGGCCAGACGCCCGGCACGAGAAGAACAAAAACCAATCATAATAACGATGGAAACGATAAAAAACACTGAATTCGAAGGCGAACGTCCGCTCTTTGCATCACGCGACATCTGCCTTGACCACGTGACCATCCATGCGGGTGAGTCCGCTCTGAAAGAATGCTCCAATGTAGAAGCATACAACTGTCGCTTCGAGGGAAAGTATCCCTTTTGGCACAATGACGGCTTCATAGTGAAGAACTGCCTGTTCACCGAAGGGGCTCGTGCCGCCTTATGGTACTCACGCGGCCTCGAAATGAGTGACACGCTCGTCGAAGCACCCAAGATGTTCCGTGAAATGGACGGCATCAAGCTGAGAAACGTACGCATGCCCAACGCAGAAGAAACACTCTGGATGTGCCGCAATGTGGAACTCGACCACGTCGAAGTGGCGCACGCCGACTACCTTTTCATGCACAGTGAGAACATCAGGATAAACCATTACAAGCAACAGGGAAACTACTCATTCCAGTATTGCAGGAATGTGGAAATCCGCAACGCTGTCATCGACTCGAAAGACGCGTTCTGGAACACGGAAGACGTCACCGTATACGATTCCGAACTGACCGGAGAATATCTCGGATGGCACTCCCGACGCCTCCGCCTGGTCAACTGCAAAATATCGGGAACGCAGCCACTTTGTTACGCACACGACCTCGTTCTGGAAAACTGCACAATGGCAGACGATGCCGACCTCGCCTTTGAATACAGTACTGTCGAAGCCACTATCGACAGTCCGGTACACAGCGTGAAAAACCCGCGAAGCGGGCACATCACCGCACAGAGCTATGGAGAAATCATCCTTGACGAGCACATCAAAGCACCTGCCGACTGCGTGATAGCGACCTTCACGAACCATCAAACCGCACAATAATGTCAACGTATAATTTCGACGAATGCATCATCCGCCGCAAAACCGCCTCGTACAAATGGGATTCGGCCAACGACGACAATGTGCTCCCGATGTGGGTAGCCGACATGGATTTCCGTACAGCTCCCCCAATCATCGAGGCACTGCAACGCCGCGTGAGCCACGGCATTTTCGGCTACACGCGCGTCCCGGACTCCTACTACGACGCGGTCATCGGGTGGATGAAGCGCCGCCACGGATGGACGGTCAGGAAAGAAGACATCATTTATACAACGGGCGTCGTCCCGGCCCTCTCGGCCATTATCAAGGCAATGACGCAACCAGGCGACAAAGTCTTGGTGCAGACTCCGGTCTATAACTGCTTTTTCTCGTCCATCCGCAATAATGGTTGTGAACTGGTTGAAAATCGCCTGCGCTTTGACGGGAATACCTATCACATCGATTTCGACGACTTGGAATCCAAAGCTGCCGACCCGCAAGTGAAGTTGATGATCCTATGCAGTCCGCACAACCCCGCAGGCCGCGTCTGGACCCGCGAGGAACTGACCCACATCGGTGAAATCTGCTTACGGAACGACGTCTTTGTCCTTTCTGACGAAATCCACTGCGACCTTGTTTTTCCCGGGCACAAGCACATCCCCTTTGCCTCTCTCGCGGAAGAATTCGCACAGCACTCGGCCACCTGCATGTCGCCAAGCAAGTCTTTCAACCTGGCAGGACTTCAAATCGCCAATATCTTCGCCGCCAATTCCGCCATACGGAGAAGAATAGACCGTGCTATCAACATCAACGAAGTATGCGACGTCAATCCTTTCGGTGTTGTTGGGCTTACAGCCGCATATAATGAAGCGGAGGAATGGCTGGAACAATTACTTCAATACATACGTGAGAATTACCTGAAATTGAAGGAATTTTGCAGCAATAACCTACCAGAGTTTCCTGTTGCCGACCTCGAAGGAACCTATCTGGCGTGGATGGACTGCACAGCACTACACATGATGTCGGACCAACTTGAAGAAGCACTGAAAACAGAAACTGGACTATGGATCAACTCCGGCCGCATGTATGGAGAGGCAGGAGAGGGATTCATGCGCTGGAATCTGGCTTGTCCGTCAGTGCGAATGATGGATGGTTTGCAACGTTTCGAACGCTTTGTCCGCAAGCGTCTGCCCGCAAAATAAGTTCTGATTCATCCGAAATCCTACGAGTTCAGCCACGGCAAAGGCAAACGGGACGCTTTCACCCGGTTTTGCTTTTGCCGTGGCTGAACTCGTGATTTTCTCGGCCGGACAGAGAAAACGTCCAACGTGCCAGAGAGGGGACATAAACAACAACAGAAAGAAGCGCCGGCCCGGCTCATACATCACTCAGTAAGATTCACACCTCCGCGCCGCCAGTAAACAGTTATCCCCGGCTACGCCTCACGACGAAACCGGGGATAGAACGATATGAGAATCCTAAAAAGAATTATTTGCTCAAAGCAGTGGCTACGTCAACTGCGCAAGCCACGGTGCAACCTACCATCGGGTTATTGCCGATGCCGAGGAAGCCCATCATCTCTACGTGAGCCGGAACTGACGAAGAGCCTGCAAACTGGGCATCACTATGCATACGGCCCATCGTGTCGGTCATACCGTAAGAGGCAGGACCAGCAGCCATGTTGTCCGGGTGAAGCGTACGACCCGTACCACCACCGGATGCCACCGAGAAGTACGGCTTGCCGGCCAAGATACGTTCTTTCTTGTACGTTCCTGCCACAGGATGCTGGAAACGGGTCGGGTTGGTCGAGTTACCGGTGATAGACACGTCGACTCCCTCTTTCCACATGATGGCTACACCTTCGCGGACATCGTCGGCACCATAGCATTTCACCTTGGCACGGGGGCCATCAGAATAGGCAATCTCACGAACCACGTGCAGTTCACCTGTAAAGTAGTCAAACTTTGTCTGTACGTAGGTAAATCCGTTGATGCGCGAGATAATCTGCGCGGCGTCCTTGCCTAAGCCGTTCAGAATGCAGCGGAGGGGTTCCTTACGCACCTTGTCGGCCTTGGCGGCAATCTTGATGGCGCCTTCCGCAGCAGCGAACGACTCGTGACCAGCCAAGAAAGCGAAGCACTTGGTCTCTTCGCGAAGCAACATGGCAGCGAGGTTACCGTGGCCCAAACCAACCTTGCGATCGTCAGCCACAGAACCGGGAATGCAGAACGATTGCAAACCGATACCGATGGCTTCGGCAGCCTCAGAAGCGCTCTTGCAGCCTTTCTTCAAAGCAATGGCAGAACCTACGACATACGCCCACTTCGCATTTTCGAAGCAGATGGGCTGCGTCTCTTCACACGTCTTATAGGGGTCGAGACCGTAGGAGTCACAGATGGCATTGGCCTCCTCGATATCCTTGATTCCGTTTTCATTCAAAGCCGCCAGAATCTGTTTGATACGACGGTCTTGGCTCTCAAAATTTACAGGTCTAATCATGCTTTGTTCCTCCTATATTATTCGTGACGTGGATCGATGTATTTCACTGCACCCTGTTCCTTGCTGAAACGTCCGTACGTGCCGGTCACTTTCTTCAAGGCTTCATTGGCGTCGGTTCCCTTCTTGACCTCATCCATGAACTTGCCCAGATGAACGAATTCATAGCCGCATATCTGGTTGTCCTTGTCGAGGGCAATGGTCTTGATGTAGCCTTCGGCCATTTCCAGATAGCGCGGGCCTTTGGCCAACGTGCCATAGAGCGTACCGACTTGGCTACGGAGACCTTTTCCGAGGTCTTCGAGACCAGCACCGACCATCAGGCCGCCCTCAGAGAAGGCGCTCTGCGTACGACCGTAGACAATCTGGAGAAAGAGCTCACGCATGGCCGTATTGATGGCGTCGCAGACAAGGTCAGTGTTCAGGGCTTCAAGAATGGTCTTACCCGGCAGGATTTCAGACGCCATGGCGGCAGAGTGAGTCATACCCGAGCAACCGATTGTCTCTACGAGAGCTTCCTGAATGACACCTTCCTTCACGTTGAGCGTCAGTTTGCACGCACCCTGCTGGGGAGCACACCAGCCCACACCGTGTGTCAGGCCCGAAATGTCCTTAATCTCTTTTGCCTGGACCCACTTTCCTTCTTCGGGGATGGGAGCCGGACCGTGGTTCGGTCCTTTGGCAACACAACACATGTTGTTTACTTCCTGTGAATATACCATGTTCTTAAAATTGTGTATGATAAAAAATGGAGATTACACGCTTATGAAACCGTCTGTCTCTGGCTGCAAAGTTAATCATTCTTCGGCAAAACACGGCCACGCCAGACGCTTTCTTTTTACTTCTTCATCATGTTTTTTCATCGGATTGGGACGTTTTCCCCGGCTTACCTGTGAAAAGCAAGCCGGCACCACTCCAAACAGTCGCCGTGACAGGATTTTCCGGAAAAGCATCCGCAAATCCTGTCACTACATCTGTTCCGACTCCAAGCCGGCCCTGACCGGTATGAGGATTGCACGCATGGCCAGAGTATACGCTACAACCTTTCAGCAGCTAAAAAATCTAAACGGTCTCAAAATATCGGCATGCGCATGACCCAGATGAAAAACCTTTTGCGTATTTTTGAGGTCAGAAAAACACAAATGAAACGCAACACCATAGCGAAAGGCCTCACTTATGTAGAACTACCCGCAACTGACGGGCAGACAGCTACTTTTTACCTGGCGGCCGAAGAGTTCCTTGCACACACTGAGCCTGACAAAGAATGCTTTTTCATGTGGCAAGTGGCTCCGACTGTCGTCGTGGGCCGCAACCAGTCCATTGAAAACGAAGTTGACCTGGACTATTGCCGCCGCCACAACGTGGACGTCTGCCGCCGCAAGAGCGGAGGCGGCGCCATCTATGCCGACCGGGGCAATGTGATGTTCAGTCTGGTCAGCCCGGGGATGAATGTGGCAGACGCCTACACCCGCTATCTCAACCTGATCATTCCGGCACTCCGCTCACTCGACCTGCCGGCCGAGGCTTCAGGACGCAACGACATCATCATTGACGGGCGCAAGGTAAGCGGAACGGCTTTCTACCAGTCTGCCGGGCACAGTATCGTGCACGGAACCATGCTATACGACACCGACATGGCGAACATGACGGGTTGTCTGACACCAGGGGCTGACAAATTGCGCACAAAAGGCGTGAAGAGCGTGCCGTCACGCATCGGCCTGCTCAAAAAACACCTTGGAATCAACATTACTGAATTCAAACACCACATCCGCGGACATCTGTGCGATAAGACCCTCTCGCTGACCGAAGCGGACTCCGACTGCGTCAAAGCCATAGAGCAGACCTACCGCTCGCCGGACTTTATACATGGGGCGAATCCTCCATGCGACTTCACCCGCAGACTGCACATCGCAGATTGCGGCACGGTCGAAGCCCGCATCAGTGTCCATCGCGGACGCATCAAAGCGGTGAACTTCACGGGCGACTTTTTCCCCCTCGCCGACCTATCCTCCCTGCAAAGCGCCCTGGCGGGTATCGTCCTCAGCGAAAGCGCCATCCGTCAGGCCGTGCTTGCGACTGCCCCTGAACGCTTCATTCGCCATTTTTCGACAGACGACCTTATCTGCCTGTTGCTCGACGAAATGCGACCCACACCTTAAATAAATATCATCATGGGAAACAAAAAAACCTGTTTGTACGACCGGCACAAATCACTCGGGGCGGTCATCAGCCCTTTCGGCGGCTTCGACATGCCCATCCAGTACACCAACATTATCGACGAGCACAACGCCGTGCGCCATGCTTGCGGCGTGTTCGATGTCTCGCACATGGGGGAAATTTTTATCTCCGGCCCGGAAGCGGAACGTTATGTCCAGCACATTTTCACGAACGACATCAGCGGCGCGCCCATCGGAAAGATTTTCTACGGCCTCATGCTTTACCCCTCGGGGGGCGCTGTCGACGACCTGCTTGTTTATAAACTTGCCGACCAGCATTTTCTGCTTGTCGTGAATGCTGCCAACATCGAGAAAGACTACAAATGGATGTTTGAAAACGCTGAAAACTACCACGTTACAATTGAGAACAAAAGCGACGAATATGGCCAGATCGCCGTTCAGGGCCCGAAATCAGAAGCTATCGTCGAAACGTTACTCGGCATCCCTTGCAGCGGACTCGTATTCTACACCTTCAAGAACACTAGCGCCGAAGGACATCCCGCCCTCATCAGCCGCACAGGCTACACGGGCGAGGACGGTTTTGAAATCTATGCCGCGCCAGCGGTCATCGTCGCCCTGTGGGATAAACTCATTGCCAGCGGCAGCGTAACGCCATGCGGACTGGGATGCCGCGACACCCTGCGCTTCGAGGTAGGCCTTCCGCTCTACGGCAACGAACTAAGTGCCGACATTTCGCCGCTCGAGGCCGGACTAGGAATCTTCGTAAAAACAGACAAGCCCGATTTCATCGGCCGTGAAGCTATCCTACAACAAAAAAAAGACGGTCTAAAACGCAAGATTGTCGGCATCGAGCTCTCGGACAAAGCCATCCCCCGGCACGGTTACGAAGTGTTCGACGGAGAAGCTGCAATCGGCACAGTCACGACAGGCTATCAATCCATTTCGACGGGCAAGAGCGTGTGCATGGCCCTCGTCGACAACACGCACACAGCTTTGGGCACTCCCGTACAGGTACTCATCCACAAGAAGCGCCACGACGGAACAATCACAAAAAAACGATTTTACGACAAGAACTACAAGAAATAAACCTAACGTAAACCCATTAAAACCAGACAACTATGGCAAAAGTATTAGATGACTTGTACTATTCTCCCTCACACGAATATGTCCGTGTGGACGGCGACTTCGCCTACATCGGTATCACGGACTACGCACAGGAACAATTGGGCAACGTCGTTTACGTCGACATGCCCGAACCGGGCGACGAACTGAGTGCAGGCAGCGAATTCGGCGCCGTCGAAAGCGTCAAGGCCGTCAGCGACCTCATGGCACCCGTAAGCGGTGTCGTCGAAGAAGTAAACGAGATCTTGGATGACGAACCCGAGCGCATCAACGCCGATGCTTTCGCCAACTGGATCGTAAAAATCAAGCTTGCCGACCCGAGCGAACTGGGCAAACTCATGAATGCCAAAGACTACGAGGCGAGCCTTGCCGACTGACGCCGCGAAGGCTGTCACATAGCCACAACGGGACGCTGCCGCATCCATGCGGGCCATACTTCTTTGCCGCACGTCCGGCGGCGTCCCGCAGTTTGTCGAAACCCTTTATCACCTTACGATCTAATATGACACACAAGTTTTTACCGCATACCGATGCGGACATCAAGGCAATGCTTGACACCATAGGTGCATCCAATATGGAGGAGTTGTACACAGAAGTCCCTGAAGCCTTGAAACTGAATCGTCCCGTCGACCTTCCCCCCGCCATGTCGGAAGAAGAAGTGCGACGTCACTTCGAAGAGCTCGGCCGCAAGAACAGCCCGCTCGTCTGCTTCGCCGGCGACGGTGTCTATGACCACTACACGCCCAGCGTCGTGGCTGCCTTGACCTCACGGTCGGAATTCCAGACGTCGTATACCCCCTATCAGGCTGAAATATCACAGGGCACGCTGCAATATATCTTCGAGTTCCAGACTATGATGGCCGAGCTGACCGGCATGGATGTATCGAATGCCAGCATGTATGACGGTGCTACCGCGACTGCCGAAGCGATGCTCATGTCTGTGGCAGCTTCGAAAAAACGCCACCGTGTGCTCGTCTCATCTACACTTTCGCCACGCGTGCGGCGCGTTGTCCAGACTTATGCACACTACCATGGCGTCAGCGTCGACACAATTGCCGAAAAAAACGGCACTATGGACCGCAATGACCTAGAAGCCAAACTTGTGGACAACGATGTGGCTGGCGTCATCGTCGCCCAGCCCAACTACTACGGAATCATCGAGGATTTCTCCGGCATAGCCGACTTGTGCCATGCCCATAAGTCCCTGTTCATCATGAACTGCCGTGCGTCGACACTGGGCGTACTCCGGTCACCCGGCGAATGGGGAGCGGATATCGCATGCGGCGAGGCACAGTCATTAGGTTTGCCGTTGAACTATGGCGGCCCATACATCGGTTTCCTCTGCACGACGACAGCGCTGGTCCGCAAGATGCCCGGACGCCTCGTCGGCGGCACGGTCGATGCCGACGGCCAACGCGCCTTCGTGCTCACCCTGCAAGCCCGTGAGCAACATATCCGCCGTGAAAAGGCCACGTCAAACATCTGTACGAGCCAAGGCATCATGTGCCTCCATGTCGCCATTTATCTCTCGCTCATGGGAAACAGCGGACTACGCGAGGTCAACGAACGTTCGTATGACAACGCCCACTATCTTCACGATGCCCTCATCGCGACAGGCCACTTCCGCCCGCTCTACCAAGGCCCGTTCCTCGAAGAATTCGCCTTACGTTACGACGGCGATGTAGCCGCACTGCGCCGCCGTTGCGCCGCAGCCGGAATCTTAGCAGGCGTTCCCGTAGAAGGACATCCCGACGCCATCCTTTTTGCTGCCACCGAACGCCGCACAAGAGCCGAGATGGACCAACTCGTCGCACTTATGTATAACCCCGACTAAACCGACAAAATGATGAACAACAGATATTATGGCAAACTTATCTTCGAGCTGTCGCGCCCGGGCCGCATCGGCTATTCTCTCCCCCCGGCCGAAGTGCCGCAACACAATCTGAGAAACGATTTGCCTGCTGGTCTGCTCCGCCAACAGGCTCTCCAGCTTCCCGAAGTGGACGAGCCGACTGTCGTACGCCACTACACGAACATGAGCAACAACAACTTCGGTGTCGACACGGGTTTCTACCCGCTTGGAAGCTGCACCATGAAATACAACCCGAAGCTGAACGACGAAGTGGCGGCCTCGCCCGCATTCTCACGGCTCCACCCCGCACAACCCGCAGAAACCGTACAAGGCGCTTTGGAGGTCTACTATAACCTACAACACCTTTTGTCCGAAGTAGCAGGTATGAGTGCCTTCACCCTCAATCCCTATGCGGGCGCTCATGGCGAACTGACCGGGCTGATGATTATCCGCGCCTACCATCACAGCCGGGGCGACGACAAACGAGTCAAGGTTCTTATCCCTGATTCGGCACACGGAACCAACCCCGCTTCGGCAGCCGTCTGCGGCCTGCAAGTCGTAGAGGTAAAAAGCAGGCCTGACGGCACGGTTGATGTCGACGACCTGCGTCCGCTACTGGGCGACGACGTAGCTGCCATGATGATGACAAACCCCAATACACTTGGCATTTTCGAACACAACATTCCCGAAATTGCCAGCCTGGTCCACGAATGCGGCGGTCTGATGTACTATGATGGAGCCAACCTCAACCCGATGCTTGGTGTCTGCCGACCGGGCGACATGGGCTTCGACGTCATGCACATCAACCTGCATAAGACCTTCTCAACCCCACACGGCGGAGGCGGACCAGGCGCAGGTCCCGTTGGTGTGCGCCAAGGGCTCGAAGAACTTCTTCCCAATCCTCAGGTCGTAAAGAAAGAAGACGGGTCATTCTGTCTGAATGAAAGCTATAAAGCATTAGGACAAATCTCCTCATATTGTGGTAATTACAACATACTACTAAGAGCTTACGCCTATTTGCTTACGCTGGGCCGCGACTATCTCCGTCAAGCAGGTATGCTCTCTGTTCTGAACGCGAACTACATCAAAGAGTCCTTAAAGGCATACTACGACCTCCCCATCGACGGCCTGTGCAAGCACGAGTTTGTCTTCAACGGCTTGAAGCCTGAATACGGCGGTGAACACAGCGATCCGCAACACATCCGTACGCTTGATGTGGCCAAACGTCTGCTTGACTACGGATTCCATGCCCCGACGGTTTATTTCCCGCTGCTTTTCCACGAAGCAATGATGATTGAGCCAACCGAAACAGAGAGCAAAGACACATTGGACGCCTTTATCGACACCATGAAACGTATCGCCCAAGAAGCCAAGACAGATCCCGAGAAACTGCGCTCCGCTCCACACAACACGCCAGTACGCCGGCTCGACGACGTCAAAGCGGTGAAAGAACCACATTTCACTTATAAAGACTACGACGAGCCATGAAGAAAGTAGACCTTATCATCATCGGTGCCGGCCCTGGCGGCTACGAGACAGCACTCGCCGCTGCAAAGTCCGGCCTTGCCACAGTGCTCATCGAGAAAAGCCAGATCGGCGGAACATGCCTGAACGAAGGCTGCATCCCGACCAAATGCTTCTGTCGCAGCGCCGAAGTGATGGAAGACATCGCGGCTGCGGGCAACTACGGAATTAAGACAGGACCTCCACTCCCTGAAATGAAGGACATTGTCAGCCGTAAGAACGACACGATCAAAGCATTAGGAGAAAGTGTCGCAGCGTTACTAAAACGTAACGCAGTGACCGTTATCTCCGGAACGGCGGTGTTCATTGACAGCCATACCGTCGAAGTCGTCCCGCCCGACGACACGGAACAGCCAAAAGACGGACTGATCTTTCAAGCATCACACATCATCATCGCCACAGGCTCATCCACTAAACCACTCGCCGTACCGGGAAACGAGTCCCCGGGCGTGATCACGTCGAAAGAACTGCTCGAAATCGACCACGTCCCATCACGCCTTTGCATCGTTGGCGGCGGCGTCATCGGTATGGAGTTCGCCTCTATTTTCCATGCGTTCGGCAGCCAAGTGACTGTTTTGGAGTTTTGCAAGGAAATCCTACCTAACATCGACAGTGATATTGCGAAGCGCCTGCGCACTACGATGAAAGGCAAAGGTGTGACGGTTGTAACACAAGCCCGTGTCGAAGAGATTAAAGCCGCACCTGACGGCAGCCTCACCGTACATTACACGCACAAGGGCGTGACTGCACAAGAGGTGAGTGCCGATGTAGTCGTCTCCGCTGTGGGGCGGATGGCCAATGTCGGCTCGCTCAACCTGGACCAAGTCGGCGTAACCTATACAGCCAAAGGTATTACGGTCAACGGCAACATGCAGACCAGCGTTCCAAGTATTTATGCCATCGGCGACGTCAACGGCTTGTGTCAGTTAGCTCACGCCGCCTCGTTCCAAGGCCGCCGCGCCCTCCATCATATCTGCGGGAAAGCCGACACCCTGCAACTCGACGTGATGCCAGCCGCGGTCTTCACCTCGCCGGAAATAGCAAGCGTCGGACTGACGGAAGAAACCGCACGGGCACAAGGTCTGGAAATACGAATAGGGAAGTCCTTTTTCCGGGCCAACGGGAAAGCGCTGGCTATGGGAGCGCCCGACGGTATGGTCAAGCTCATCGCCGGTACGGACGGTGGAATCGTCGGTTGCCACATAATGGGCGCACATGCTGCCGACCTTATTCAAGAAATCACAGCCCTGATGCGTTTCGACGCCACAGTGAACGATTTATGCGAGATAGTACACGCCCATCCGACATTGGGCGAAGCCGTGCTAGACGCAGCCCGCAACATGATCTGAAAGCTAAGCCGTGCCGGGGCCTTACTGTCGGCCACTCCGGCACGGCTTATTCCTCTTTCCTATGCTGCTTTAATAAAGAATAAGCCTGATACAAGCCGAGTTCACCTGCCTTGCTGAGATCGTTCCTCCCCTTCTCGTCACTATGCGTGTAGATGTATACCATCCCACGGTTGAAATAGGCTTCCGCAAAAGAAGGATTCAACCGTACAGCTTCGCCATAGTCTGCAAGTGCACGCTGATAGTTCTTCATGGCCGTCCACACACATCCACGGTTGTAATATAAGACCGGATTGTCCGGCGAGCGGCGGATAGCGGCGTCCAACTTGTCAAGCACTGCCGTATAATCAGGCACGACACCTGCCGCAGAAGCCTCAGCCTGCACCTCACGGAACCGTATGCTCGCGCTTTGCAGCATAGCGTCAAGACGGGTAGAATCGAGTGCCAGCACACGGTCAAGGTCCTCCAAGGCTGCCTCAAAATTCCGCACGGAATAATATGCCACGGCTCGGAGCACCAGTCTGTCAGGCGATGGTGTCGCCTCTTTCCCCAACTGCTCAGAAAGCCGGTCAATCAGTGAGAAATAATCTTTCATGCCGTCCTCGTCCACCGAACCCTCGTCCGAAGTCAGCGCCACACGGCGGCCGATGAGCCTGCGGTTATTGAGACGTTCCACCTCGGGCATATAAGCCCCCATGGCACGGACATCATCAGGCTTAAAGTTGAAAGTAAGGGCAAAGAGAGGTAGGCAATCGTTCTCGACGTGCTTGTTCTGCACCTCGCCACGGTACTCGTCGTCATAGACGCGGAGTGTGTCCTTGTCCTCGACGACAAGGCTGTTATAGTCGTCCAAGTTCTCATCGCTGCGCTTACGCACCTTTTTTATTCCGCCACGACGAGGCCGACCAAAACTCTCGTCGAGCTGCATTACAAGCAACCGGCGTTCATCGGCAGTAGCCCCGCTGGTGTCCCCGATGCGGCGGCGACAACGGGCACGCGCCACGTAGCCGTATGCAAAGTGGGGATAGGATTTGAGAAGGCGGGAGTAATCGCGGATGGCGCCGCGGAAGTCACCGGTCTTCTCTCGAAGGATTGCGCGGTTATAAATGGCCAAAATGTTGTCGGGCTCACGCTCAATGACAAAGTCGAAGTCCTGAATAGCACGGTTGTCGTCGCCCACCTGAGCGCGAAGGAGACCGCGATTATAATGGGCGATAAAACTGCCCGGCACCAGTTCGATAGCGCGGTCGTAGTCTGCCAATGTACCGCTGAACCGGTTCAGATTGTAGCGTGCGAGAGCACGGTTCAGATAGTTGACAGCATTGTTCGGTTCCAAGGCGATCGCTTCTGCCAGGCAAGAATCGGCCAGTTCGTACTCTCCCCGGCGCAAGGTGAGCAGCCCTTTGTTGGCCCAGGCCGACGGATCGCGGCGGTCGACGGCCAGCAGGCGGTCGAGCCACCGCTCACCGTCGGCCGTGTCCTTACGTTCGAAAGCCACCTGTGCCTTTACACCATAATTCTTAGCCTGATTCGGCCATTTCCGCATCATTTCGTCGAGGTCGGCGTCGGCCTGGTCATAATCTTTCAACTCCAAGCGGCAGAGAACACGGTTGTACCACATGGCCTGGTCGTCAGGCTCGTCTTCGAGTGCCCGGTCGTAGTCAGCCACAGCGTCGGCGAAACGTCCGAGCTTGATGCGGCAGAGCCCGCGGAGCTGATATACATTCGTGATGAACGGGTTGCGTTCAATAGAGGCGGAACAATCGGCTTCGGCTCCCCAATAGTCTTCAAGATAGAACTTCGCGACAGCACGATAGTAGTAAGGCTCCGAGAGAAACGGCTTGGCGGCGATGACTTGGTTGAAGTAGCGAATCGAAAGGACGTACTCAGCATAAAACAACGAATTGCGGCCCATTCTCATCATATGGTCCGTATTCACCTGTGCCCTTACGAAAAAAGGCAACAGAACCAAGATCAGCAACGCCTTACGCACGGCGGAAAACAGGAATTACTTGTGGGCCACTTTGACCTTGTAGCCGCAACGCACGTG
>HF989151.1 GCA_000431275.1 Prevotella sp. CAG:755
CTAACCGTGTGTAGGCCACCAGCCTACCGTATAGTTCCTTTCCGCCGTCCTGTCCGTCGTCCGGCGGACAGAATGGCGTTGATGGTTACAATTTGTCAGCTAACAGGCTAAATTTTGTCAGTATTTTGCCTTTCTTCCGGCTGGCACGGCCTTTGCACTCCTATGGTTGAGCTTCAGAACGTAAGCGAGAGGCCAACAACAAGTTAAACAAACGATTAAAGATAGGAGATAAAAACCATGACACCTGTAAGAAACAATCAGAATTGGTTACCGAGTATTTTCAACGACTTCTTTGACACCGATTGGATGGGACGTGCAAATGCTACCGCACCGGCCATCAATGTGATTGAGCATGACGACGACTACTGCGTCGAACTCGCTGCTCCCGGCATGTCGAAGGAAGATTTCAAAGTCGACGTCGATCAAAATGATAACCTCGTCATCACGATGGAAAAGAAGGACGAAAAGAAGGAGGAGAAGAAGAACGAACGCTATCTGCGCCGTGAGTTCTCTTACTCGAAGTTCCAACAGACTTTGATACTGCCCGACGACGTGGAGAAAGACAAGATCTCTGCTCGCGTCGAACACGGTGTGCTGCGCGTCGAACTGCCCAAACGCAAGGAGACGCCAGAGGCGAACGCCAAACATACCATTGAGGTGAAATAACGCGCTTTGATGAAACTTTCGCAAGCCGCGGCTTTCCCAGTCGGAAGCTGCGGCTTTTTTTGTGTCCTTTCGCACGCGGGACTTCATGGGCGAGTGTTTCCGCAGGGCGGCTGACCGTTTTTCTTGTCAGCCGTCCTGCGATTTCTGTCAGCCGACTTGTCTGCTATAGGTTGCCGGCTTGTTTCCGTCTCTTCTTGTGCCGGTATGGTCCGGCGGGACGCGAAGTGTTTGCCAGCGCCTTGCAACTGACAGAATGACGCGAAAGGTTCATTTATGTCACTTTGCCTTCTTGCCCGGAATGAAAGTGAGGTTTTTCACGGCTTGGCATGGCCTTTGCAAAAAGGAAAGTGGGCTCCGGGACTAAGCAACGGGACCCGCAAAAGGATTTACAAACAAATTAAAAATAGGAGAGAAAGATTATGGCACTGATTAGACACAACGACACTTGGCTGCCGAACATTTTCAACGACTTTTTCGATAATGATTGGACAGTACGCCGCAGCGCTACCGCACCGGCCATTAACGTGATTGAGCACGAAGACGATTATGTCGTAGAACTGGCCGTCCCGGGTCTGTCGAAAGAAGATTTCAAGGTCGATGTTGACCAGAACGATAACCTTGTCATCACGATGGAAAAGAAAGAAGAGAACAAGGAAAGCAAACGTCCTGAACGTTACCTGCGCCGCGAGTTCTCTTATACGAAGTTCCAGCAAACCCTGATTCTTCCGGACGATGTGGAGAAAGACAAGATCTCGGCTCACGTAGAGCATGGCGTTCTTCACGTCGAGCTTCCCAAACGCAGGCCCGAAGTACGGCCTACGGTCAGCCGCAGCATCGAAGTGAAGTAAAGCGGTAGGGAAACATATACAAAAGGAGGACACGCTCAGTAAGAGCGTGTCCTCCTTTTGTATGTGAGTAATGGATGGTTCGGGGAGGGACATTTCGACGTTTTTCGTCCAACCAGACATAATACCGACGCCTCTGCGTGTTGCTGGCATGTCGGCGCAAAACAAAAAAGCATCCTGACGATTAATCTCGTCAGGATGCTTGTCAGTTCAGCCACAGGCTGCAAAATTCAAGAGCGGTAGGCTGTTTCACTCAGCCCAGTTGTCAGAACTCCATCCATTCTTCGGCGCGTAAGCCTCGGAACCGCCGATGCCATCTTCGTCGTGTATGCCCATAGTGATGGATGCGGTCATGATGGGAGATTCCGAATGGAGGGATACAGCTTCTGCTTTTGGAGCTACATACGTCTTTTTCATTATTCTTATTTGTCTGATTGTTTATTTAATATATACTTTCTCGCCGTTTCCTTTGACGTAGACGCCATGTGCGGGATAGAGCACGCGGCGGCCTTGGAGATCGTAGTAGGTGTCAGTGCCCTTGTCGGCTGTGGTCACACCGTCGATGCCCACCGCGGGACCGAACGAGAAGGCCAGGACTGCGTCCGCAGTTTCAGCGTTGGTGGTGTAGTAAGCCTTGTTGGCCGGGATGGTGCGGTCTTCGGAGTCCGTGATTTTATAGAATCCGACACCGGCAGAGCCGTTTGCTACTATATAAGCGGTGGCATCGGCGTCCACAGTTTGAGGAACGAGCGTTCCGCTGAGCGAGTTGGCGGGAGCCGACGTCTCGTTGTCGTAAGCGATGGTGAGGTCATACGAGCCCTCTTCTGCGGTGAGGATTACGGGGCAACCAGCCGGTACGACGGTGCCGTCGAGAGGGGATAGCGTGATTTCAGAGTTGCTCACGCTGCCGCCTACGTAGGCTGTCACACCGTCGGGCAACTCAACGGCGAAAGGCAGGTTCATCGTAGCGTACTGGCTGCCGGCGGGCACGGTCACGCTCACCGACATGGCGGGACGCAGATACCAGTTGACACCCTGATTGACATCCTTGTAAGAAGCAATACGTCCCTCTGCGTTGTCAGCCGTCCAGTCGGGCACGCCACCGCCACTGCCTTGGGCGGTCAGGAGTACGAAGTCGCGACGATCATCGTTGTAGTCCTTGATAGCAAATGTAGCGGCGATGTTGGCAGCATTCTGACTATTAGGTCCATCTTCCAGTTCGTAAACGCCCGCACTGCCTTCCTCGGCCAACGTCGTGGCGGCATTGAACGAAAGAGTGGGAAGATAAAGACCCGAGTTCAGAGCCTGTACGTGGTATTGTGCTCTATTTTCACCGTTCACCTCGACCGTGCCACACTGAGTGAACTTCCACATCGAGGGCACGCCGGCCAGGGCTTTCCAACGTGCGGTATAGCGGTCGTCGCTACCGAGCGTGGTGTAGCTCTCAAAGAGGCCGACTTCCACACCGGCGGCTACGCCTTGTGCGGAAACGAGGGTGTAATACTTGTCGGCGTCGAAAGCGATTTGCTTATTGCTGCTGATGAGCGCTTGCAGGGCAGTGTTGGCCTCGGCCCAGTTGCCAGCCTCGGCAGCAGCCTTGACATCGGCGAGATCTGCGGCGTGGAAACCGCCGACCACACCATCGGCTGCCGGCAGGAGGTACTGCTCGATAGCCGGGCCGTTGATGGCAAGATAAGAAAGGTAGCTTTCAAAAGCCTCACCAGCCACGTACATGTTCCAGATAGTCCATTCGGCACCAGTCGTACCGGCATAGGTGGCATTAGCTCCACCGTCGCGCAAAGCAGCTTCACTGTTGTTCTGAGCCACAACGACAAGACGACTTGTATATTCCGTATCATACGTTCCGTCGAGCTTCTGAGAAGTGCTGAACTTCGTAATATCTGCTTCGGTCAAAGCGCGGATCTCGAACGCACCGGCCGTCGCCTTGGCGCCCATTGTGACAAAAGTTTTGTCCGTGTTGGCGGCCGGTTGCTGCACGTAAGCTACGTCGTCGCTGGCGGCGTTCTTCTTTTTCAGATAGTACTTACCGTCTTGGCCCTCGACGGCTTCGAGCACCCAGACGATGTCCTGGCTCTCGCCGGCGACACACGTAGCTCCCGCAAAGTATGACGCCGTCAAATCCGAGGCCGGACAGCGGAACACGACCTCCATCCCGGCCGTGACGTCGGCGGGACGCACGCCCTGTCCCTCGATCCATGTAGGCACGGCGGCTTTCATGACTGTCGCACAAAGCAGTGCGAACAATCCCAGCAGTGTAATCTTTCTCATAAACACTGATTTTTTGTAGAGTGAATGAATAAATAAAGCTGAATTCAACTTGCAAATGCAACA
>HF989152.1 GCA_000431275.1 Prevotella sp. CAG:755
ACATCCGCCTTGATTTTCTCGCACTCTGCTTTATTTCCAATGACCCCTATAAGGAAATCATCAGCGTAGCGTACATAATTCAATCTACGGAAATTCTCATCCATATCGTTACCGCTCGGCATAGTCAGTATTTGCTGTTGCTTATTACGAACTTCCTCCCGCATTGCTTCCAATTTATCAACGTCCGTCACCTCCTTCATTCTCTTCTTTAGATAGTGAACTCGATTGTTCAGTCTGCCGATATCCTTGTTGCGGTGTCTAACTTTACCCTTATGGAAATCTTGTGCATACTTCTTCATATACTTATCGAACTTGTCCAGGTAGATATTAGCCAGTATTGGACTGATAATTCCACCTTGAGGCGTACCCGAATAAGTTCTATTGAAGTGCCATTCTTCCAAATATCCAGCGTTGAGAAATTTACGTATTAACCGAAGGAAACGTTCGTCAGATATGCGTTCCCTCAGAATTTCTATCATCACGCCATGGTTGATATTGTCAAAGAAACCTTTTATGTCTCCCTCAATGAACCACTTTGTTCCGTTGAAATTATTCTGTAGACTCTTAAGTGCCGTGTGGCAGCTTTTGTGTGGTCTGAAACCATGTGAAGTCCGTTCAAAATATCCTTCGTATATGGCTTCGAGAACCATTCTCACTACCTCTTGCACTAATTTATCTGCAAACGTAGGGATACCGAGCGGACGTAACTTTCCGCTCTTCTTCGGTATGTAAACCCTCTTTGCCGGTTTAGGCCTATAGACTTCGCTTTTGAGACTGTCTATTAATGCGTGTATCTTGTCAATGCTCATGCCGTCCTCCGTCTGTCCATCAGTACCGGGTGTCATATTGCCTGGTTTTGCATGAATGCGCTGATATGCGACTAAGAACATCTGCTCATTGAACAGAATACGATAGAGTCGTTCGTATTTGTAACCTGACTCGTTGCTGTGTTCAGCTAAAATGTTTAATACTTGCTCGGGATTTCTCATACGTCTCTCACGTTTTCCTTTGTTTGTACTAAAGTTATGGACTGTTCCCCTTCGCCATGTACAAGCCGTTAACTTGCTCGGACTACTATGGGAATTCCGTTGCCATATCAGATATTCAGAGACCAGCTCTCATAGCCTTTGAGGCGTTCTGACTTAGGCAATCCCCAGTTAGTTTCACTTGATAACTATTAGCGTGACATATTGTCGGATGCGACTTTCGTTCTTGTCCGCTTATTGCGGCTGTGTCATAGTCGGTTCTTAATGCTCTGAACTAACGCACAAAATAGCCAGAGTACTATGAAATAGCGTATATAAAAGCCTTCCGCTATTGCAAGATGTGGTACCACCGAACTATCGTTCAACCAATCAAGGCTTCATCCTTGTATATGTCGTTTCGTCTTGCCCTTCAGTCGCTACTTGGCTATTAGTAGACTCAGGGCTTTAATCAGCATGCTACACTCCCCGTTAGGTTTCCCCGTCGGATAAGCTGATTGACGATAGGATTATATTGAACCCAATCCTAACTTCTTGCTACAGAAGTATTTATCAAGCGACCAATCTGGGCGCAC
>HF989153.1 GCA_000431275.1 Prevotella sp. CAG:755
GACGGCTCTGCGCCGACGGCCGCCCACACCCCCTCGACAGCCTCGACCGCTGCGGACTCAGCGAAGAGGCCGCGCGACGCACCCTTGCCCGCCTCGCAGCCGAAGGCCTCATCCACCTCGCCGACGACGGCACCGTCCGCCCCGCCGCCGGCTGAGCGAACGGCATTTTCATCGCAACGCCCCCCGTGAATCAGAGAAAACAAAAGTAGGAAGAAAACAACTTTTATTTTCCTCCTACTTGATTTCTCAGTTCTATGTTCTCATTTTATGCTTATCCCATACTTATGTTCCGCGCCTGCCTCCCATCACTCGCCACTGTGGCTTGGATGTCGGCATCCGGACTCAGCACCGTAGCGGTATAGGCCATGTGAATAGCGTAGGGTTGAATTGTAATCGCTACATTATGTTCGGTGTTTGGGGTTATTGTTTCGTCAGCGTAGGCAGCGCTCCGGTGAGTTCGTACTGCCACTCTGAGCCTGCACTTTGCAGGGCGGCGTTCATCTGTGTAACGGCATTCTGCCAGTCGCCGTCCGTAACCATCGTGGTTTCGCCAGTGCCCGCCTGATTATAGCCTATGCCTTGTTCCTGACCGTTATCTCCCCAGTAGCAGGCGGTGATGATACCGCCACCAAACATGGAGTCCTTGAAGTTCTGTCCCGCCACGCCGCCTGTGGCTCCGTCCGGGCCGCTGACAGTCCCATTGGCATGGTAGCAGGCGGTCAGGGTGCCATTAAAGTTGTCTCCCGTTACGCCGCCTACACAACAAGAGCCGGTTCCAGTGCCTGTACCGGTCACGTTGCCCGTGGCATAGCAGGCGGTGAGAATGCTGCCGGTTCCGTTAAGTCCCACCACGCCGCCAGCGAAGGTGTTGATTGTGGAGGCTCTTTCAAAGGTCACGTTTCCTGTGGCATAGCAGGCTGTCAGGGTGGCACTATTATCCGTTTTACCTGCCACGCCGCCGACTTCGCCCGTTCCCTTCACTGTGGCCGAGGAGCCGCATAGGGTGATGGAACCGCCAAATTGCTGGCCCACCACGCCGCCTGCGGTACAGCGACTGCTGACACTGCCCGACACCGAGCAGTTTTCAATGTTGCCCCGGCTATATCCTGCCACGCCGCCGACATAGCCATACTGGTAATCGCTTGTTATCTGCACATTCTCCAGCACCACGTTCTTCACCGTGCCGCCATCTTTGCCGATGTAGCCGAACAGCCCCGCATATTCGTCACTTCCCGTAACGGTCAGCCCCGATATGGTATGGTTGCCTCCGTCGAAGGTCCGGTGTATTGGTGGTTATAGTCTATGCCTATCGGCGTCCAGTCCATATCTGTGAGATTGATGTTTTCAGTCAAAGTAATGTTGATACCGAGATTACCGTTGTTGGCAATGTCTGCCACAGCCTTCAATCCCTCGGCGGAGGTCACGGTGTAGTTGCCCTGTCCGTCGTCGGTATATCCCTTGTCCTTGTTCAGCGTGATGTTGTAGAACTTGCCCGCTTCGGGGGTGATGGCGGCGGAGAGGTTGCGTTCCTTGGTGTCGTTCGCCCGCAGCTTGGTTATCTCATTACCGGGCACTACGTTCGCCTCCCAGCAGGTGATGGCGTTGCCGTTTTCGGTGTATTCGCACTTCTTCATCTCTATCCAGCCCTCTTGCGAGCCTTGCACTACCGTGCCCTTTTCATAAGTACACTGTGTGTAGGTATAGAGCTGGAGGCTCTGCACTTCGCCGAGCGCATCGCCGGTGGGCGTGACGCGCACCTTTGCCAACGAGTGGGTGAAGGTCAGCGTGACCGGGGTCAGGTGGTCGCCCGTTCCCGTGCCGTGCAGCAGGTAGGCAAGGCCGTTGGTGTCTTGGTCGCGGAGGTCGAGGTTGCCGTCCGTGGCGGGATACCAGGCGGTGACGGGCTGGTTGGGCGCCGTGCTTGTCCAGTAGAGCTGTCGGTCGGCGAGCAAGGTATGGTCGGTATTTAGGGTGTAGGTGGTAGTTTTGTCGCCCAGCTGCACGCCAATCATCTCCGAGCCGTCCCACTCCCACACGCTGCCCGTGCCGTCCGCATTCTCGCTGACGCGCGTCTGCGGTGTGCCCCAGGGCTGCGCTTCGCCGCCCTCCACGCTGAGGGTGACGGCGGCTATCTGCAAGGGGTATTGTCCTTCGGGCAACCGGGTATCGTCCGTCAGCTCGTCCTGCGTACAGGCAGCAAGGAGAAGGAGCAGGGCGACAAAGCCTATATGATATGAATATCTTATACTCATGTATTTCAGGTTTAATGGATAATTCACTTAAAGGTCTGCGCTCACGTTGCCACCGGTTACCGGATTCCAATCGGTAATCTTGGCAGATTCGATGCTCAGGTCCTTGTTGCGGACGGTGACGGTGTAGGTGTAGTTGTTGCCGGCTTTCAGTGCGCCGTCGGGAATGGTGAGCGTGGCGGTGTAGGGCTGGCTGTTGTAGTTCACGCTCAGTTCGATGCTTGCCGTTGACTGCGGGAAGAGGATGACCGACGAGGTGAGTACGCCGTCCAGTTCCATTGTAAGGTCGGCTGTCTGTGCGTTCGCATCCGTTTCTGCCGTGCCGGTGGTGGTGTCGAAGCTGCCCTCCAGCACCAGTCCGGAGAGTGTGTAGCCGGTGGGTTTGATGGTATTGAAGTCCACGCCGCTTCCTGCCTCGAAGGTGAGCGTAATCTGGCTCATGCGGTGGTGGAAGGAGCAGTCCGTGCCTCCCGTGGACAAGTTGTTGGTGAAGTTCACTTCAGGATTGTGCGTACTGGCAGTGGCGCCGGTAGCATAGAGGAAGTCGATGGCGGGCTGGTTTTGTTGCGCCGTGGCATCAGTGGTGGCGGTCAGCGTTCCGCCGTCCGCATCGTAGGGATAGTAGGCGGAGAAGGTGGTCGGGTCGTCATCTTGGAAGAAGATAATGGTTCCTGTCGGTGTGAACTTCCCGTTTTCCCACCGGTAGAGCACGTTGGCGTAGCCGAAGCGGCTTTCGGAGATGCCTATCTCGTCACGTTCCGCCCAGGCGGTACCGCTGGCGCGGGTGACTACGGCGTCGGAAATTTCGGCGTTAATCACTGCGGCCACGGGGCCGTCGTTCAGGTTCTCGTTGTCGTTGGTGCAGGCAGCAAGCGCGAGTGCCAGTGCTGCGAAGGTCAATAATCTTGTTTTCATTGTTCCTGTATTTTATAGATTCTTTTTTGCTTTTACATTTCGGCATCCACTCCGCCGCCGTCCACTTTTTCCCAGTCTGTGATTTCACCGGTGAAGCCCGCCTCGCCCGGGGTCTCGGCTATCGTGCCGCCGAGGGTCAGGGGCGCGGTCTTGCCGTCGTTGAAGCCGTCGAGGGCCGCCGTGAGGTCGCTAATGAGAGATGTAGGCTGCGGGTTGCCGTCCGTGTAGGTCAGCGTGGCGGTGAGCCGCTGCGCGTCGCCCGCAATGCCGAGCAGCCGGACGGTCGCGGTCCACTTGCCCGCATCGTCGCCCGAGGTTATCTTCGTGAAGTGCAGCTTCACCTCCGAGGGCGTGCCGTGGGTACCCGTGGCGAAGTCCAGCGAGCCTGCCGCTCCGCTCAGCGTGCCCGTGATGCTCCCGATACGCTCGGCAGCATCGCCCGTCGGCTCGATGACGAGGGTAAGCTCACGCACCTGCTGGTGCATGACGGCGGTCAGCGAGTAGTCGGTGTCGGCTGCTATCGCCACCGCCTGCACGGAAGTGAAGAACCAGCCGGGTATACCCGTAATGAAACTGCCGTCCGCAGCGGCCACAGCAGCCGTCGTGCCGCTCACCGTGATGCCGTCGGAGGTGCTGCAGGCCGCAAGGGTATAACTGCCCGGAGCGAAAAGGTGGTCCGGCGAGTGGGTCGCACCGGTCTCCGTGCCTGTATAGCCGCCCATCGTCACTGTCCACTCCGCAGGGATGTCCACGCCTTCGCCGCGGCCGGTCCAGTCGGCGGTGACGGCAATGCTGCCCGTATCGGGGTGGGGCGTGTCATGCAGTTCGTCCTTGACGCAACCGCCCAGCGTGAGCAGCAGCGCGAGGGTCAGCATCGTTGTCGTATATCTTGTCGTTGTCTTCATATCCTCCTCCTTTCGCTAAAACAGCTTCCACACCAAGGTGACACCCGCACCTATCGGGCCCCACCAGTTCTTCGTCTCCTTGCCGGCACGCACCCGCACGCCGTCCGCGACTTCATATTTCTCATAGTCCGCGTGCAGGCAGCCCACGGCCACATTGAAGTCGAGCGACAGGGCATCGCTGAGCCGCAGTTGGTAGCCGCCGGTGATGCCGCCGCCCATCAGGTCGCCCTGACGGCCCGTTGCGGAGAACTTGTAGTTGAACTGCCCTGCCTTGAACATCGCGCCGAGATAGCCGCGCTTCTCCCTGCCCATATACCAGCGCACTTCCGGCATGACCTCCCAGAGGGCATAGCGGCGGTCCTTGTTGTTCCACGACCACGAGGTCCACGAGCCGTTCACGGCGATGCCCACACTTGGGCTGATGCGCCATTCCAGACCGAGGTCAGGTGTGAGTGTCGCCCAACGCAGCAGGTTGGCACGCAGGGAGAGATGATAATCATTCGTGATTTTTGTTTCCGACGGAGTAGCGGTTATCTCTTGTGGCTGTTCAGCTTGCCTTGCTGCCTGTTCTTTGGCAAGTCTGTCCGCTTCCGCTTTCTCGGCAGCACGGCGGGCTTCTTCTGCCTTGCGCCGTTCTTCAGCAGCTTTGCGTTCCTGTTCGGCACGTTCGGCGGCAAGGCGTTCGTCCTCTGCCTTGCTTAGCCCTTCGGATGCTTCCGGTGCAGGCACTGTCAGACGGACGATGACGAAATCACCGTCGGAAGCATGGCTGCGGGTGACGAAACATGCTTCCGCCATTCCGCCGCGCACGATAAGTTCCGATTTCACCCGGTTGGAACGGATGGCGGCCATCCGCAGGTTATCCCCCTCGCTGCCGAGGGAATTGCAGTAGCCGTCCACGTAGAGCGGAAGCGCGCCGCCGAGTATGCTGTCCTTGTTGCGGCGCACGCATTCCAGCAGCCGGGCAAGCTCAGGGCCGTTGCCGTCGAGCGGGACATAGAACATGTCCTTCTGCGGCACGAAACGGAAGGTGTATGTGGTGTCCGCCCGCTCCGCGGCCGAGGGCAGCGGCAGGAAGAGCACCAACAGGAGGGCGGGTATCCATCTTTTCAGTTTTTCCATATCGTCATATTCTTTATTGTTAGCTTTTTGCCGTCAAATCATGAGTGGGGGCACGTCCTCCCCTTCCGCCACAACGGCACAGCAGGGGAGATGCGGCGGAACGGGAGGATCCGTCCGACGCACACGGGGGG
>HF989154.1 GCA_000431275.1 Prevotella sp. CAG:755
CGAAATAATTGCACTTCTATCTTGAAAGTTCATGCTTTTTTACCCTGACCCGCCTGCGACGGAACACGGTAAGAAGAAGGCAAAGCCTTATCATCACGCCGACGGGGCGACAGGCTATTTCCTGTCGCCCCATCTGTCTTTCCTGTCACAGCGACTGTTTTTCTGGTCGCAGCACTTGTTTTCCGTCATCGGCTGACAGCCTTTTTCCTCGCAACAGACCGTCCGGTCACTTCCACATCCGGAGGAACGCGGGTTACTCGGCGAGCTGCAAACGGAGTTTCCTGACAGCTTGCGCAGCGTCGCCGCCCGATTCATTGAGCAGACTGACAAAACGGCTGCCGATGATGCATCCCGAAGCGTGGAGAGAAGCGGCCTCATAGGTTTTCCTGTTCGATATGCCAAAGCCTATCATTCTTGGATTACGCAGTCTGAGCGCTTCAACACGGCGGAAATAAGCCTGTTGTGCGGCGTCGAAACTAGCCTGCGCCCCCGTCACAGCGGCCGACGACACCATATAGACGAAGCCGTCGGTGTGGGTGTCGATTTCTCGGATGCGCTCGTCACTCGTCTCAGGCGTAATGAGCATCACCATGTGCAACCCATAACGCTCGGCGATGGGGCGGTAATTCGCCACGTAGTCGCGGAAAGGCAGGTCTGGTATAATCATGCCGTCGATGCCGCACTTCCGACAATCGCGGCAAAACGACTCGAAGCCGTATTGCATGATCGGGTTCAAATAACCCATGAGGAGGAGTGGCATGGTCACTGCGGGACGAATATCGCGCAGCTGATCAAAAAGCAGGCGCAGGCTCATGCCGTTTTTCAGCGCCCGTGACGAGGCGTCTTGAATGACAGGCCCGTCGGCCATCGGGTCGCTGAAAGGAATGCCAACTTCGACCATGTCGATTCCCTCACGTTCGAGGGCACGGATGACATCTGCTGTCCCGCCGAGCGTCGGACAACCGGCACAAAAATAGAGCGACAGCACGTCGCAGGGTTTCTGTTGAAACAATGTGTCAATACGATTCATAAGGCTAAAATTAAAGGTGTAGTTTCTTAAATTGCTCAATAAAATCGGCCAAGGCCGCCGCGTCTTTCACGCCGGGCGCCGTCTCAAAGCCGCTGTTCAGGTCGATTCCCGCCCAGCATGGATGGTGAAATTCCCTGAGCGCAGAAAAACTCGCGGGACGCAAACCGCCGCTCAGAAGAAACGGCGTCGGGCCGCCATAGCCGGAGAGGAGCTCCCAGTCGAACATCCGGCCCGAACCGCCGTAACCGACACAAGGCGTATCGAAAAGGTAGTAATCGCAAGCGCCGTCGTAAGCCGCCACTGCCGCCAGGTCAGAAGAGCGGCGCAGGGCAAAAGCCTTGATCACCCGCAATCCCACGGAGTGCAACTTCCGACAGAGGGCGGGCGATTCGCCGCCGTGGAGTTGTACGGTGTCGAGCCCGAGCTGTCCGACCCGTGTCATGATTTCAACCAACGTAGCGTCGACAAAGACGCCCACACGTCGGGCCTTTCGGGGCAGGTAATCGGGCACACCAGCCACGTATCGTAACGATTTCGGATAGCAGACAAAGCCCATCCAATCAGCCCCAACGGTCTCGACGTCACGGATGTTGGCGGCTTCGCGCAGGCCGCACACTTTCACGATCATAGGTCAACCGACTGAATGAATGTACGAAGTGCGGCGCCAGGATCACCGCTGCGCATGAAGGACTCGCCAATGAGGAAACCCGAATAGCCCGCGCGATGCAGGAGGACGACGTCGGCCGCAGACGACAAACCGCTTTCAGAAATGCGGACGACATTCCCGGGAAAAGCATCGGCCAATTCGAGCGAACGGGCCGGGTCTGTGTGAAACGTGCCGAGGTCGCGGTTATTGACACCCACCACATCCACATCGTCGCTCACGTAGTCAAGTTCCTCGCGACGGTGCACTTCGAGCAACACCTCAAGCCCCAATTCGTGCGCCTCGTGCGTCAGGGCGCGGCATTCGCCGGGGGTGAGTACGGCAGCAATGAGCAGCACGGCATCGGCACCGACCAGACGGGCACGGACGAGCTGATAGCGGCTCAGGATGAAGTCCTTGCACAAGACAGGAAGGCTTACGAGCGGGCGAGTCCGGCGGATGTCGTCGACCGAGCCGCCGAAGAAAGGCTCGTCGGCCAGGATGGACAGGGCCGCCGCCCCTGCCCGTTCGTAGGCGGGCGCCACCTGAGTCGGGTCGGCACTGCGGTTGAACCATCCTTTCGAGGGTGAGCGCCGCTTGAACTCGGCGATGATGCCTGTGGGCGAGGCCACAAGGGCCCGGCGCAGGCTGCGGTGCGGCGCGGTGTCGGTGAGTTGTCGTTCGAGTTCGGCCAGCGGACATTCTCTGGCCCACATCGCAATGTCGCGGCGTTTGCGAGCCACGATATCGTCTAATATGTCAGTTCTTTCTTCCATAAAGATAGATTTGTTCGTCGTTTAAGTAATGTTTATGGTATGCCCCGTGCGGAACATCGACGCCGTAGTAGCGCCATCGGTGACGCCCGTCGCCCAAAAGGGTGAAACCACAGGCGGAACGGGTGAGGCGGCCCGAGGCAGCAACGGTTTGCCCGGAACACCTGTCGGGACGATAGGAAAAACAGCCAGAGCGACAGGTTCTTCTTAGTCGCCGACTAGTTTTTACGGACAGCCGACTCGTTTTTCCAAGTCGCCGACTACGTTTTACGGGCTGCGTGGGCAGAGCGTCAGCTGTTCAACTCGACAAAACGGCAGAACGTTTTCCAAGCCTTGCCGCTGGCCAAAGCCTCGTGCGCCACGGCGACGCACTCGTCGATGGGGCGCTGCGGATGGCGAGCTTGTATGGCGAACGAGGCATTGATGAGCACGCAGTCGGTCTGGGCCTGTGTGGCGCGGCCTTGCAGCACGGCGTCGAAGATGTGGGCGGCCTCCTCGGGCGTGGCGCCGCCGGACAGTGCCTTCTGTGGGGCGAGGGCGAACCCGAGGTCAGACGGGCGGTAAATGGTTTCGTAGCGATTGGTCATCACCTTAAACTCGTCGGTCAGCGAGATTTCGTCATAGCCGTCAAGGTTGTTGACCACAGCAAAGCCGACTCCGAGCTCCTGCAAAGTGAGGGTATAGAGACGCATTTGCGCCAAGTCGGCCACGCCGAGTAGCTGGTACGGCGGACAACATGGATTGATTAACGGGCCGAGCAGG
>HF989155.1:0-2630 GCA_000431275.1 Prevotella sp. CAG:755
AATTCTGTTGCATTTGCAAGTTGAATTCAGCTCAGAAAAAAACGCCGGCAAGGAACAATGCATAAGCGCCAATGTCCGGACGAACAGAATAGCGCCGTCCGCGTGCATAGGATGCGGAGAGATCAAACGGAACAATACTGGTGAAAAAGGTAAGGGACGAGTGAAAAGGACATGGAAGCTGCAACTTTCGCTTATCCCCAGTCGCGTGATGACTTCTTTGTTTGAGAGAGATAGAAATGCGGGAACATGAAAAACGTCCGCCGAATTGTGGCCGGCAGGCAGGGCTGAAAAAGCGCCGGCCGGTCCGTGACGCTGGGCGGGGCGGCTGGCGTGCGGTCCGGCGGATGAGGATGTGCCGTGGCGGTCGTGGTCCGGGATGCCTGCCGCTTTATTTCTCGATGACGAGGCGGTCGGTCTCTTTGCCGGCGTTGTCGAAGATGCGCAGGGTCAGGCGGTGGCTGTCGGCCTCGCCTTTGAGGAGCGTGTGGTTGGAGTTGACAATCAGCGGAAAGGCGACTCCGTCCTCGCCGGCAGCGTGGCGGATGTATTCGTGCAGGTGGGCGGAGAGGTAGACGTCGGGCCTGGCTTCGTTGAGCAGGGGGATGAATTTGCGGGCGATGTCGAGTTCGCCGTGCCATCCGCCGAACGGGGGCATGTGGCAGACGATGACCTTGAAGGGAGCCTGACGGTAGAGGTCGCTGTGCAGCGCCTCGCGCAGCCATTCGGCCTGCCGGGTGCGGTAGTCGTCGTAGGCCGTGATGCCGTAGTATTCGATGTCGCTGTCGGGCTTGTCTTCGCCGCAGTCGAGCACGACGAAGCAGACCGGGCCTTGGCGGAACATGTAGAAGAGTTCTTCACTGCTCGGGTTGAAATAGTCTTTGAAAGCCGGCGCCAGTGCGCCGCGTGTTTCGTGGTTGCCACGGCAGTAGTAGACCGGTACGGTGCTGGCGAAGAGCTTGACGGCGCGGTCCATGAAGCCGCCGAACACCTGTTCCTCGTTGTTGAAGGCCGAGACCATGTCGCCGTTGAAGAGGACGAGGTCGGTCGCGTCTATGTCGCACTGCCCGATGAGCTGTTCGAGCAGGTCGTTCTGTCCGTGGATGTCATTGACCATGGCGAACGCGACGGTGGGCTTCGTGCTGTCGTTCGTGCGGAAAGCGAGAGGCTCTCGGCCGTAGACGTCGGTGGCGGCCATGTCGCCGTAGGTGACGCGGTTGCCCTTGTGTGCTGTCACCTCCTGTACGCAGACGCGGTAGCGGTAGCGTGTGCCGGGTTCGAGACCCGTCAGCCTGACGGTGTGGATGCGGCCCGTGCGCTTGATGCCGATGTGTGTGTCGTAGGTTTTGGGCCGTTCCCGGGCGTAGAAGTGCGTGCCGTCGTCGGGTGCCGTCTCGACCCAGCCCACCGAGGGGCTGTCGGATATCCAGACGAGTGTGGCCTCGCGTTCGCCCACGTTTTGCAAGTAGGGTCCGTGAATGATTCTGATGCTTGCCAGCAGCGGGCACACGGTGGCCCACATGAGCAGCAGGAGCATGCAGTTTCTTGTCTTCATCGTTTGTCGGTTTGAAGGGGGTATGGCATTCTTATTAGAGGTGGACGGTGTGTGATGGTGTCGCCCTGCGTGCAAACTTACGAAAAAGTGGGCAGAAACGCCGTCCTGCGGGCGGGAGATGTCTGTCGGCCGGTGGAACCGTCACGGCTTTCCGTGCGGACTGTCGCAGTGACAGGAAAGACGGGGACAGGGACAGTTTTTCACGTCACGGCTTCCGTGTGCGAACGGTCCGGTGAGCCTCGCTCGAAAATACTCCGCCGTTTAGCCTGCGTTCTGCATATTTTCCCTATTTTTGCACGCGGCAGTCCGCCGCATCCTCCCGTTCATGCGCCGAGGGGCGGCGGCTGAACTTGGCTGTCCACCCCGAAATCCGATACCATTATGCCGGCTTCTCCTTGCCCGAACGCTTCCGCATCAGGCTGCAACATCTTTATCATGAAAATCTGTCGCCGAAGTCTGACCCGTAGCCTGCTTTTGTGGGCATTCCTGTGCGGAATGTCCGCATGTACCTCCCCGTCGCCCGATCGGCAGCGCGAAGATTTCGAGCGGGCTGTTGGCTTGCAGGAATCGGGCGCGTCTGTCGAGGCCGCAGCCATCTATCGCCGCCTGCTCGACGAGGGGACGGATCCGCTCATGCGTTCCCGGATTTATCATAACCTTGGGTCAATTTATCTGTGGGACCGTGTGTTCGGCGAGGCCTACGCATGTTTTCGGAATGCCTATGTGTGCGATTCGGTGCTCGGCGATGTGGCAAGGCAGCTTGACGCACAGTTGTACATGGCCCGCAGTCTTGCTTATCAAGGCGACAGCCTGGCCGCAGTCCGCATGGAAAGGGCTGTCGAACGTCGGGCCCTTCAAGTGAAGGACTCTGCCAGCCTCTATAAACTCTATAAGTATTGGAGCTGGCACTGGCAGGCGCGGGATAGCGGTATTGATTCGGCTTACCATTACCTTGTCGAGGCGCTCCGTTATGCTCCTTCCGGCACCGACACGGCTGAGCTTTTTGTCGACTTCGGGCGGATTTTCATGCAGCAGGGCCGCACGGAAGAAGCACGGCCGTGGTTTGAGAAGGCGGCCG
>HF989155.1:2649-16099 GCA_000431275.1 Prevotella sp. CAG:755
TGAGAAGGCGGCCGCCGATACCTCCATGGACACGCGCCTGACGGCTCACTATTTCCTCTCGCAGATGGAGCAGGAGGCCGGGAAGTGGGAAGCGGCTTACCGCCATTTGTTCCGTTACACCCTGTCGGTCGATACGCTTTATGCCCGCCAGCGGACGACGGAGTTGGAGCGCCAGGCGCTCCGCCATGAGGCCGATGTGCGGGTGCGTGTCCTGAAAGAGCGCCACAGGCTTTATGCCGTTTCGGGCGGGATGGCTTTTGTCTTTGTCTGCTTGGGCGGCGTGTCGTGGCTGCTGCGCGAACGCCGCCGCCGGCGCGCGGTGCAGGCGGCATACGCCCAGGAGCTGGCTGATGTGCGTGCGAAAGAAGCCTGGCTGCGGCAGCTTCTTGATGCGGAGGTGGAGGAGAAAGAAAAACTTTCCGCGCGTGTGGAGGAAGAGATAAGGGCGTTGCGGCGGAGGGCATTTTTGCGCACGACGGTGGGAAAGCGTGTGGCGACGTTGGCCGGGCAGGACCGTAAAGACCGCCGGCGTGTGCGGGTGCTGAGCGCGAAAGAGCAGGAAGAGCTGCGCCGTGTCGTGGCAGACATTTACGACGACGAAGTCCGCCGTTTGCGGACATCCTATCCCCGCCTGACGGACGAGGACGTGCTTTACGTGTGCCTGACCGAAGCCGGGGTGGGCACGTTCGCCGTTGCCCTGTGTTTCGGCCACAGCGACGAACAGGTGGTCTATCAGCGGCGCTATCGGTTGAAGCAGCGGATGGGTTGTTAGCTTCCTTGCTTCGAATTGCGTTGATAATCAGCGCGTTTTGCAGTTCAGGTGTGAGGCGTTTTCTTCGTCTTGCACCTTTTTTGCCTTCTAACTTTGCTGCCGTTGAACGTAAAGAAAAGAATTCATGCAGCAAAGACACACAGACCGTGAGGTCTATTTCCACGAGCTGGCGCAGACCAGCGAACGTTACTTCATTCCTTATGTCGAGCGCGTCGTGACGCTTTCCTCTTCGGCGCGCGTGCTCGAAGTCGGTTGCGGCGAAGGCGGCAATCTTGTCCCGTTCGCCCGCAGGGGATGCGCCGTAACCGGTGTCGACCGTGCGGCTGTCCGCGTGGCCGAAGCACAGTCTTTTTTCTCTGCCGCAGGACTGGAAGGGCATTTCGAGGCGGCCGACATTTTCAATTGGGCGGCTCCCGCCGCGGCCTATGACGTCATCCTGCTCCATGACGTCGTGGAGCATGTGCCCGACAAGGCTGGCTTGCTTTGTATCCTGCGCCGTCTGATACGTCCGGGCGGCGTGTTGTTCGTGGGCTTTCCTTCGTGGCTCATGCCCTTCGGCGGGCACCAGCAGATAGCGCGGAACGCGTTCGTGGCCCACTGCCCGTTCCTTCATCTCCTGCCCCTCCCGTGCTATGCGGGCCTCCTGCGCCGGTTCGAGACTCCGGCTTGCGTGACGGAACTGCTTTCCATCCGTGCTTGTCGCTGTACGGTGCGCCGCTTCGAGCGTGAGGCCTTGTTGGCCGGGTGGACCGTGGCCGACCGGCAGCTTTGGTGGGTCAATCCGCACTACGAACAGAAATTCGGGCTGCGCCCGCGGCTCATGCCGGCGTGGTGGGCCCGTTTGCCTCTTGTGCGCGACATGACCGCCACGGCCTGTTTCTATTTGTTGCAATAGGGCGAGCATGGGCGGCCGGGCTGAGGGAGGAGGACGGTCGCAGCGGCAGAGCCGGCTCCGGTGTAAGCCCGTGGCGGAAAAACGTGAGGCGCAGCGTGGTGGTGTCGGCAGAAAGAACTACCTTTGCCGCCAAGCGACTGGCGACGGGCTTCCCTCTGGGTGTGAGGCGTATCGGCAGGACGCGGAAGTAGAATACGTAAATTTAATGCTATGTTGTTTCTTTTGAACGCCGCAAAGACGGCCAGCGATGCCCTGTCTGTCGATGCATTGAAGATAGAAAAACTTATTGACAAACTCATAGATCTCTCCATCACGGCGGGCAAGCACATCCTCATGGCTGTCGTCATCTTCATCGTCGGTCGCTTCATTGTGAGCCTGCTCAACCGCCTGCTGGCTCGTATGCTGGAACGGCGCAAGGTTGACCCGACGATTCAGACTTTCCTGCGCAGCCTTGTCAACATCCTGCTGATGCTCCTGCTCGTGGTGAGCGTCATCGGCGCCTTGGGTGTGAACACGACGTCGTTTGCCGCCCTGCTGGCCTCCGCCGGTGTGGCCATCGGCATGGCCCTATCGGGGCAGTTGCAGAACCTGGCCGGCGGGCTCATCGTCCTGCTGTTCCGTCCCTACAAGGTGGGCGACTGGATTGAAGCCCAGGGCGTGCAGGGCAAAGTGACGGCCATCCAGATTTTCCACACCATCCTGACGATGGTCGACAACAAGGTGGTTTACGTCCCCAACGGCGTGATGAGCAGTGGCGTCGTCGTGAACTACAACCGCAACGAGACGCGGCGCGTGGAGTGGGTCATCGGCATCGACTACGGCGAGGACACCGCCCGGGCCGAAGCCGTGGTGCGCGAGGTCATCGCCGCCGACGAGCGCATCCTTGGCGACCCTGCGCCCTACGTCGCCGTGCAAGCCTTGGACGCCAGCAGCGTGAACCTCGTGGCCCGCGTGTGGGTCAAGACGCCCGACTATTGGGACGTCAGCTACGACACGAACCGCCGCATCTACGACGCGTTCAACCGCGCCGGCATCAACTTTCCCTTCCCGCAGCAGACTATCCACGTGGTCAAGGACTGAACGCCCGCAGTGGACGGATAGATACACGCGTGGCCGCCCTTCCTTTTCGGGAGAGGCGGCCACGCGGCGTTTTCAGTAAGGGTGGAGCCATCGATCAGTATCAGCCGCCGGCCTCGAAGCCTGTTGGGGACTTCGGACGCATCAGAATGCCGGTGTAGTCATTCTTGTGGTAGACGATGGCTACTCTTCCCGAGCCGATGTCGATGGCCCAAGTGTTTGCTTCACGGCGTATGACGTGGCCGAGTGTGGCTGCTTTGCGCGTCAAGGCGTCGAATACGCTGCGCAAGTTGCCTGATGGAATGTCGTTGCGGTGGAATACGCATCGTATGAAGTCGGGCCGGGCGTCCGTGAAACGGCATCCGGTGCCTTCAACCCCGTCGTTGGCTAAGGCTGCCGCCGCAGGAGTGGGAGCCCGGGCCATCGTATCGTCGAAGCAGAGGAGCAGGTGTGCCCGTGCGGGGCCGATTTCTAAGGTGTGCCTGACTTTGTCCGTGTAGACGAACTGTCCCGGTGTCAGCGGAAGGCCATAGAGTGGGGCGACTTGCTCCGGTCGGGTGTTGAAACTGAACGGGCCGATGCTTTCGCGGGTGATGCGCAGGTTGCTGACAAGGGTGTCAGCGCTGATGGTGTGGCTGACTGCGGCCACATCGTCGTACCTGCAAAGACCGATTTCGGCGACGCGTTGACCGTCGAGGCCTACCAAGGAACCGTCATGCCTCAGAAAGTTCCAGCAGCCCGGAGCTGTTTCCACCGGGAGATGGCGCCCGATGAAGCCATAGGCATAGCTTTCGAACCGTGCTGTCCCTACGTCGTTCCCCTCCAAGTCTGTGAGCCTGTATCCGCCGTTGCTGTCCGATGCGGCAGGGATGGCGACGAGGCGGTCGGCGGCTACGAGACGGAGGTAGCTGAAAAGCGAGTCCGGACCTGTGCTGCCGTCCTTATGTAGCAGGCATTCGGTTTCGCCATCTGTAAAGGTGACCATGCCGGCACACTGGCTCATGATCTGGTCGCCGGGGATAGTGGGCGGAACGACGTATTCGCCCTTCGCGTCGAGGAGGCCGATGAACCAGTCTTCGCCTTGGCGTATGTTTACAGGCAGGACGCCTTGGCTGAACGAGCCCAAGATTCCCTCGACGCTGCTTCGGGGGAATTGCCCCAACAGGTTGCCCCGTGTGTCGAAGACCATGAGTGTGGTGTGTTCCGGATTGTAAGTGTCGATGGCTTCTTTCACGTCTTTCCGCCAAACGATCAGTTTGCCGTCTGCGGCGTCCATTATCCTGTCGTACACCGGTGGGAGCACCACGTTTCCCGTCGTGTCGATGACACCACTGCATCCGTCGACGGTGAGAAAGACGGCGACGCCTTCATGGAATGCGCAGACGGCCTCCACGGTTTTTCCGCCAATCACGTCAAGGTGTTTCCGTACCTGCCCGTTGCGGTCGATGAGCATGACAGGCCCGCCGGGAAGCGAGGCTACTGTCGCAGGTGACAAAAACGGCGCGAGCGATTCGTAGGCTTCGCCGACACGTCGGGGCTTGGCCTCGGCTGTAAAAACTTCCCATAGCCCTTGTTCGTTCTCGACGGCAAAGCGTCCGTTCCAGCAGGCCGTGGGTTGGTTCCTGAACCGTTCGGCGAAGAGCACCTTACCCGTTGGGCTGATGAGCCCCCACGGCCCATGGGGTTGGGAGCGGAACGGGAGAAATTCGATGGCTGTGTTTTGTCCGTTCATGGCGGACAGCCAAGTGACGGTCAGGATCAGAAAGACGATGGCCTTTTTCATGCGTGGGGGGTGTTGGGATGAATAAAACGGTTCGTGTTTTTCTCGCAGTGGCGTATGGGGTAAAAAATAGTGAAAGGCGAAAGACAAGACCGGGGAAAGCATGCTTTTCCGGAACTTGGCCAAGTCGCATCCTATCTTCGTAAGGCAAAAATACGAAAAAAAACTCATATACAGGAGAATCGGTGCCCTTTTTTCCCGTCTATATCTGCCGGCTGCTTCACACACCATGAAAAGCCCCGCCCGGGAGCCATGGGGCTTTCGCGGACGGGGCTGTGGTTTTCAGGGGTGTGCTGACTGGAAAGACGGGCCGGCTGACAGGATATCCTGTCGCTGCGCTCGTTTCTCCGGTCAGGGCGTCAGAAAGCTACGGTGCCGAGGCGGCGGTCGACGAGGATACCGTCCTTGGCCGTGAGGTTGAACTTGACGTTACGCTTGGCGACGAACTTGATGACGAAGAGCTTGCCCGAGCCTTCGAGCAGGAACTCGTTGCCCTGGTTGGCAAAGGTGGGATAGAGCGCCTTCGTGCCGTTGGTGTGCAGGCGGTCCTTCGTGAGGTCGGTCATGTTCTTCATGTCGACGAGTTCCATGCCGGCGTATTCGTAGTCCTTCGTGTCGTAGGGCAGGGCGAACGAGAGGGCGTTCACGTTGGCCAAGTCCTTGCCGCTGACGGTGATGCGGACGGTGTCGCCGGCCTTGTACGAGGCCTTGTCGGCTTTGAGCACGAGGCTGCCGGCCACCTGGCCGCTGCGGCTTTCGTTCACGCCGCCGTTGAGCAGGGTGGTGACGTTCGAGATGTCGTAGGCGTCGATGAGGCCGTTCTTGTTGACATCGCCGACGCTGACATAGCCGTCGAACTCAGCGTCGCCCTTGCGCAGGCCGTTGTAGTTCATGTAGGAGGTCAGGTCGCTGCTGTCGATCTTCCCGTCGCTGTTGATGTCGCCGGGGATGTAGCTCGGCGAGCCGGGCACCTTGAAGACGTAGAGCTCACGGCCCGAGCCGAAGCCGCCCACGGCCTCCGTCACGTGGAGGCGGACGTAGCGCGCCGTCGGGTGAGCGGCGAGGACGATTTCCTTGGCGGTGGCGTCCTTGGCCCAGTCGAACGTGCCGGCCTCGGTCCACGTCTTGCGGTCCATGCTGACGGCAACGGTGCCTTTGAGGAGCGTGCCGTTGCCGGCGTCCTTACGTCCGAGGTATTGCAGCTTGTCGAGGGTGCAGACGGCGCCGAGGTTCAGCTCGACGTCGAACGGGACGGCCTTGGGGTTGTCCCACGCCGTGTGCCAGGTGGTCGTCTCGTCGAAGTCGAAGAGCAGGTTGACGTCCTGTCCGCTCTGGTTGGCGCAGGAGGTCGAAGCCTTGATGCCCTTGACGGCATGCTGCAACGGGTCGGCCGTAGTCGTGGCGCTGAACGTGGTCCAGTCAGAGTGTCCGTCGCGGTTGACGGCGCGGATCTTGAAGTCGTACTTCGTCTCGGGCTGCAAGCCCTCGAAGGCGAGCGTCGGCTCCTTGATGGTGCTGTACAGCATGTCACCGAACTGGATTTCGTAGTAGTCGGCTGCTTCCTGCATGTCCCATGTCGGGGTGAGCGTGTAGGCTGTGCGGCCGGCGTCGGGCACGGTGGCTCCCTGCGGGGCGGTCAGTGCGCCGGTCGAGCGGAGCAGGCTGTCGGCAGGTGCATACTGGTAGCCTTTCAGTTCGAGTTCGATGGCCGATGTCGTGATGTCGGTGGCGGCCAGGCGGACGATGAGTTGCGGGTTTTTCTTCACGCTGACTTTGGCGAACTCGCTGCCCGGTGTGGCGAAGCGGTTGAGCTCCGGTGCGGCGTCGTAGTAGTAGATGTTGGTGCCTGTGGCCTGCTCTTCGGCGGTCTTGGCCTCACGCAACTTCACTTTCTTGCCGGCTATGCGGGCTTTGACGCTCTTGGGCTCAGCCGTAGTGTTGACACGGAATTCCGTCACTTTCTCCCGGACCATTCCGTCGAAGCTGCCTTGTGTCGGGTCGATGGTGACAAAGATGTGGCCACTCTCGCGCAGGTTGCCTTTGGGGTTGGGCTCCATCTTGATGACGGTCTTGGCCACCTTGCCGTTGAGGTAGTCGACGGTGGTGCCGTCGTCGTCATATTCGGTGAAGCTCGTGCTCGTCGTGCCGGGGTAGAGTTCGTAAGCGCGGAAGCCCTTGTCGATTTCGGTCACGTTGTTGTTCGGCTTCGTCATGGGGATGATGGCGCCGGCCTTGACGAAGACGGGGAGCTTCCAGAGCGGGGCGTCGAACTGGTTGAGGATGCGTCCGCCCTCGTAGACTTGTCCGTTGAAGTAGTCAATCCACTGGCCTTCGGGCAGGTAGATGCCGTTACGGATGTCGTTCCCTTCCTTGTCGGCGGCTGTCTCTTTGTAAATCGGGGCGACGAGGAAGCTCGGACCGTAGAGGAACTCATACTCCGTGGCCTTGCCCAAGGTGTAGGGGTTGGGGTAGTCGAGGAAAAGGGCACGGAGCATCGGTTTTCCGTCGACGGCCTCGTGGGCGATGGAGTAGGTGTAGGGGAGCAGCTCGCTTTTGAGCTTCAAATAGCCACGGTTGATGGACGTCGCGGGTTCGCCGAAGGCTTGCGGATATTTCGGATTGGTGCCCCAGCCGTCCATGTTGAGCTGCATGGGAGTGAACGTCTTCCACTCGAAGTCGCGCACGTTGACAGGCATGTTGCCTCCGCCGTAGATGCCGTCGACGTCGGAGGTGATGTTGGGCATGCCCGAAAGGCCGGCGCCGATGTAGGTGGGGACGTGGAAGCGGATGTATTCCCATTCGCCGCCGGACTGGTCGCCGGTCCAGACGCCGGCATAACGTTGTGTGCCGGCCCAGCCGTCGACAGTGATGATGAACGGACGGGCGCCCTTTCCCTCGCGCGTCATGATGCCGGCCACGTCGGTGATGCCGTTGAGACCGAACGAGTATCCGGCGCCGACCCAGGCCACGTCGGTTTTCAGCACGCGTACGCCTGCGGTGCCGACTTCCTTGACGATGTCACGCTGCAGGAGAGGCTCGACGCCCTCTTTCGGGTAGAGGTCCGATTGGGTCCAGAGGCCGATCTCGACGCCGTGTTGGCGGGCGTAGTCACCAAAGGTCCTGAGGTTGGCGATGTTGCCGTCGATGGTGCCTGTCTGGCCGTAGCCGGTGGCATATCCGTCGTTGGGCAGAATCCAGCCTAGGGGCATGTCGTGAGCCGCATAGCGGTCGATGACGGCGCGGGCCGAGAACGGGTAGCTGCCGGGTTGCTCGCCGTTGAGCGACTCGCGGATGCCGCCGTTGTCCTTTTGGCTCTCGACGTAGCGTTTGCCGTCCTCGAAGAGGATGCCTTTGCCGTCGGTGCTCTCCTTCCAATAGTCGCGGTTATAGGCGTTCAGGTGGCCTTCGTAGAAACCGAATTTGGGCAGCAGGACGGGGTGGCCCGTCAGCTGGTAGTAGTCGTTGAGCAGCTTGACCGGCGTGTCGTCGACCATGACGAAGAGATCGAGATAGTCCGTGTCGTGGCTGAGCTTCACCTCTCCGGTCTTCTCGGCGCCGAAGTCGTAGATGCCTTTCTTGAACGTGTGCCACATGATGCCGTAGCCGCCTGTCGACCAGTAGAAAGGCGCAGGCGAGCTCACACCGCCGTCGGTCCAGCTGTTGGTGTTCTCGATGGCGATTTGCTGGCCGCGGTGGGAGAAGCGCCCGTTCTGCACGCCGCCGCCGTAGAAGTACTCGTCGGGCGCGGCTTTGAGCGTCAGGGTCACTTTGTTCTTTTCAAAGAGGGCGGGGGCCGTTTCTTCCAGCACGGTGCGGCCCGTCTGGGTGTCGGTGATGCGCATCAGGCCCGACTGCTTGTCGATCAGCATGGCGATGCGTCCGGTCGAGAGCGTGAAACTGCCGTCGGCTTCGCCCACGGTGAGGCCGGCGATGTCCTTGCGGGGCTGGGCCACGAGGATTTTGGCCTCGGGTTTGGCCTCGGGGTCACGCACGGTGCCGCCCTTGGGGTCTTGGAAGAGGCGGACGATGTTGTCGCCATAGAAGTCGAGCAGGAGGCGCTGTCCGTCGGCCAGTGTGACTTCGGCAGTCGTCGCTCCCGTTTTCTTCACTCCTGTCACTTGCTGGGCCGGCTGTTCGATGCCTGTGGAGGGGGCTGCCGGCGGCACGGCCAGTGACGTCATCGGCGGCACGGCCAGCGCCAGCACCACCGCACCCCGGTAGACGGGGCTTGTCAGTTTCTTTTTCATGCTATCTGATGAGTTTTTCAATGACGTTTGAACGTGGGTTTCGTTTTTGCAAAAGTACGATTAAAAAGTTAAGTGCCGGTTATTTTTGTCAGCAAACTGTCGTTTGGCTCCTTTCGGGACGGTTGCCGGGATGGGGAGGGCGTCGGGCGACGGTTTCATCCCGGTGTCGCGGCCCGAGGGGTCGGCTGGCTGGAAAAAGGAAGGCAGCGACAGAAAATACTGTCGCTGCTTTCGTAAAAACAGAAAGCCCAAGCCTGTGCGCATGCGCAGGTTTGGGCATATTGGCGTTATGAGTAAAATGTGTGGATTTAGTCTTCCATGCGGCGGAGCTGCTGTACGTAGACAGCGTGTTCCTTGGCCAAGCGCTTCGTCACCGAAGGCTTGTCGTATTGTTGACGGCGGCGGAGTTCTTTCACAATGCCGGTTCTTTCAAATTTTCTCTTGAATTTTTTCAGGGCGCGTTCGATGTTTTCGCCTTCTTTTACAGGAACTACGATCATGTTTTGTCTTTGTTTTTTATTTTGTTATTTATTTTGTTCGATACTATTTGCAGGCCGCAAAGGTAGTGATTGTTTTTAGAATAGGCAAATTATTCTGTTTTTTTTCGGATTTTGACAGGCTTGTCCGGCGTCTGGATGAAGAAATCGGGGTGGAATGTCGTATCTTTGTGCTGCCGGAAGCCGCGTCCGCACAGGTCGTGGAAGTGTCCGCACACATTAATAATATATATAAGAGTGGAAGGAGAACTGATCGAAGTCATCGTGCCGTTGGCTCTGCCCGGGCTGTATACGTATCGGGTGCCCGCCGGCATGGCTGGGCGTGTGGCTGTGGGCTGCCGGGTGGTGGTGCCCTTCGGGGGGCGGAAACATTATACGGCCATTGTGGTACGGGTGGGGGCCCGGCTTCCGGCGGGTGGCGTGGAGGTGAAAGACGTGGCGGAGGTGGTCGACGACGCACCCCTCGTCCTGCCCGCGCAACTGGATTTCTGGATGTGGCTCGCGCACTACTACATGTGTACGCCCGGCGAAGTGATGCGGGCCGCCCTGCCGTCGGGGCTGAAACTCGAAAGCGAGAGTGAAGTGAGGCTCAATCCCGATTTCGATCCGGCCACACCCCTTACCGAGCGCGAACGGGCCTTGATGGCTGCCCTTGGCGGCGGAACCGGTCGCACGGTGAACCAGCTGGAAAAGGATTTGCGGGCGAAGAACCTGCTGCCCGCCGTGCGCAGACTGATGGACAAGGGAGCGGTCGTGATAAAAGAAAGCATGGCGCAGCGGTTCCGCCCCAAGGTCGTGACGCACGTCAGGCTCACCGACGCCTGTGCTGACGAAGGACGGCTGAATGCCCTGTTCGCCGAACTGGGACGGGCTCCGAAACAGGCGGCCCTGCTGACGGCCTATCTCGACATGGCGGATGCCGCTGCTGCCCTGCGGCTGCATAACCGCGCCCTGCTGGCAGAGGTGGCCAAGGCCGACCTGCTGCGTCGTGCAGGCGTGACGGACGCTGTGTTGGCTGCGCTGACGGGGCGAGGCGTGCTGGAAACCTATCCTTACGAAGTGGGGCGCTTGGCCAAGGGGGCGGAAGGCCCTGTCGCGGCGCCCCGTCCGCTGAGTGACGCCCAGCAGAAGGCGGCCGACGAGGTCGTGGCGGCGTTCGCGCGGTACGACGTCTGCCTGCTCCACGGTGTTACGTCGAGTGGAAAGACGGAGATCTACGCCCACCTCATCGCCCGTGAGCTCGAAGCCGGCCGGCAGGTGCTCTACTTGGTGCCGGAAATAGCCCTGACAACACAACTGACCGACCGCTTGTCGCGGCTGTTCGGCGGGATGATGGGAGTGTATCATTCGAAATTCCCCGACGCCGAACGGGTGGAGCTGTGGCGTCGCCAGATGAGCGACAAGCCTTGCAGGCTGGGGCTCGGCGTGCGCTCGTCGCTCTTTCTTCCTTTCCGGCGGCTGGGGCTGGTCATTGTGGATGAAGAACACGAGACTTCCTATAAGCAGCAAGACCCGGCACCCCGTTACCACGCGCGTGACGCCGCTGTCGTGATGGCGCGGATGGCAGGGGCAAAAGTGCTGCTTGGGACGGCTACGCCGTCTGTCGAGACCTATCATAACGCCATGACGGGGAAGTATGGCCTGGTAAGGCTGTCCAGCCGCTATGGCGATGTCCGTCTGCCTGAAATCGAGGTGGAGGACGTGAAAGAGCTGCGGCGTAAGAAGATGATGCCGACGCCATTTTCGCCCCGCCTGCTGGCCGAGATGAGGTCCGCACTGGAACGCCGGGAACAGGTCATCCTGTTCCAGAACCGGCGGGGCTACTCGCCGGTGGTCGAGTGCCGGTCGTGCGGGTGGGTGCCGCGCTGCCAGTCGTGCGACGTGAGCCTGACGTTCCACCGGCACGACGGCCGGATGGCTTGCCACTATTGCGGCGCGTCGTATCCGGCGCCGCGGCAATGTCCGCAGTGTGGCGGCACCGACCTGCGTGGCATGGGCTACGGGACAGAAAAGATCGAGGAAGCCGTCCGCAGCCTCTTCCCCGACGCGCGGACGGCGCGGATGGATCTCGACACGACGCGGTCGAGGTCGGCATACGAGCGGATTCTTGCTGACTTCGCGGCCGGGCGTACGGACGTCCTGGTCGGGACGCAGATGGTGACGAAGGGGCTGGACTTCGAACGTGTCCGGGTGGTCGGCATCCTCAACGCCGACCAGCTGCTGAATCAACCCGATTTCCGGGCCTACGAGCGGGCTTTCCAGATGATGGCGCAGGTGGCCGGACGGGCCGGACGGCGCGGGCAGCGGGGGCTGGTCGTCTTGCAGACCAGCCAGCCCGGCTTGCCGGTGATAGGTCAGGTGGTCCGTAACGATTATGACGCAATGTATGCCGGACAACTGGCCGAGCGAGAAGCGTTCGGCTATCCTCCGGCCTGTCGTCTGGTCGTTATCTACGTGAAGCACCGCGTCGAAGCCTCGGCTGAGGCCGCCGCAAAGGCAATGGCCGGTGAGTTGCGTCCGGCTTTCGGTGCAGCGCTGCTTGGGCCGGAGCCGCCTTTGTTGGCACGGTTGCAGGCACAATATATTCAGACAATGATGCTGAAACTGGTGCCCGGATCGCCGCTGGCTGCTGTGCGCGAAAAGTTGTGGGAAGCGCGGGAACGTGTGAAGCAGACAGCCGAAGGCCGTTCGGCTACGATTTATTTCGATGTCGACCCGGCGTAGTTCGGTGTCTTACCCTGTGTTTTCCTTTATAATAAAGAAAAAATGTTTATTTGTACGCCTAAATTTTGGCCAGCTGGAAGGAAAACACTATATTCGCTTTCGTAAGACATTATCCAGCGAGCTATGAAAACCGTGAAGTCTTTCCTGCAATACCTGTCGGACAGCCGGGGGTATTCGGCGCATACGGTAGAAAGCTACCGCGCCGACCTTGCGGCATTCGAGGCTTTCTTCAACGCCCTTGACGAGACGTTGACGTGGGCCACGGTGGACCGCGACGTGGTGAGGCGCTGGGTCGTGGACGGGGTGGAGAGCGGAGCTGCGCCGCGTTCCGTGCGGCGTAGGTTGAGCGCGGTGAGGTCTTTCTTCCGCTATCAGATGTTGATGGGCGAATGCCGCTCTAATCCCGCCGAAGCCGTTCATGGTCCCAAGTGCGGGAAGCCTTTACCGGCTTTTCTCGACGAGCGGGCGATGGACCGCTTGCTCGACGACGTGACGTTTGCTCCTGACTTTGCCGGCCAGCGTGACCATTATGTCCTTCTGCTGTTCTATTCGACCGGTATCCGTCTGGCGGAATTGATCGGGCTTGACGTGGACGACATCGACCTGTCCGCGCAGACGCTGAAAGTGACGGGGAAGCGGAATAAGCAGCGGCTCATCCCTTTCGGGCAGGAACTGGCCGACGCGACGCGACGCTACTTGGCGCTCCGGCGGCAGGCTTTTCCTGCGGCGGGACTCCCGCTGGTGCTGGGCGACGACGGCTTGCGCATTAGTCGCTCGAAGGTGGCCGTCATGGTGCGTAAGTATCTTTCGGCTGTTACGACAATGAAGAAGAAGAGTCCGCACGTGTTGCGGCATACGTTTGCGACGGTCATGCTCAATCATGGCGCCGACATTGAGGCCGTGAGAGAGCTGCTCGGGCATGAAAGCCTGGCGACTACTGCAATCTACATGCACACCACCTTTGCGGAACTGAAAAAAGAATACGAACTTGCCCATCCTTGGGCGTAAAAAAGGAGGAATTATGGAACTTAAAATTCAGTCTATTCATTTCGATGCTACGGAGAAATTGCATGACTTTATCCAGAAGAAAACGGCCAAACTCGAAAAGAATACCGAAAGCATACAGAAAGTAGAGGTTATCCTGAAAGTGGTGAAGCCCGAGACATCCAAGAACAAGGAGACAAGTTTCAACGTGACAGTTCCTAATATGGAATTCCATGTCGAGAAAGTCTGCGACACGTTTGAGGAAGGTGTGGACTTGTGCGTGGATGCGGTGCTCCGCCAACTCGAGAAGTACAAAGAAAAAACGCGTGGCAAGTAGATTTTTTATCTGAAAAGTTTTGCACGTAAAAAAAAAGTCCTACCTTTGCAGCCGTTTCCCGACTACGGTTGGGGATGCACAAAGGTAGGACCTTTGATGTGACGGGCAAATTCCAGAGTGGCCAAATGGGGCAGACT
>HF989156.1 GCA_000431275.1 Prevotella sp. CAG:755
TCTGTTGCATTTGCAAGTTGAATTCAGCTCTTTCTTTTCGGTTTTCGCTTTCTGTTCCTCCTCTTCCTGTCTCTTGATGCTTTCCCATTCGCGATATTGGGTGTAGTTGCCTGGGAAGTCGTCTACTTTCCCGTCGCCGTGGAAGACAAGCAGATGGTCTACTATCTTGTCCATGAAATAGCGGTCGTGGCTCACAACGATGACGCAGCCACGGAAGTCGGCTAGGTACTCTTCGAGGATTTGGAGAGTGGTGATGTCCAAATCGTTGGTCGGTTCGTCAAGCACGAGGAAGTTGGGCGATCCCATCAGCACGGTGCAGAGGTAGAGCCGCCTCCGCTCGCCGCCGCTGAGCTTGTAGACGTAGGTCTGCTGCTTTTCGGGCGGAAAGAGAAAGTGTTGCAGGAACTGTGAGGCCGTGAGGCGGCGCCCCCCGCCGAGGTCTACGGTCTCGGCGATATCGCGGACAACGTCGATGACTTTCATGCGGGTGTCGAAAGCTATTCCCTCTTGTGAGAAGTAGCCGAACCGTACAGTCTCGCCGATGACGAAACGTCCGCTGTCGGGTTTTACCTGTCCAAGGAGCATCTTGACAAACGTCGATTTGCCCGATCCGTTCGGCCCGATAATGCCCATTTTTTCATAGCGTGTGAAATTATAATAGAAGTCCTTTATTATAATTTTGTCATGACCGAAGCTCTTCGAGACATACTCGGCCTCGAAAATCTTGCTGCCGATATAGCTGCTCTTCACTTCGAGGCGGGCCGCGCGTTCCTGCATTCGTCGTTTTGCAGCCTGTTCGAGTTCGGCAAATGCCTCGACACGATAGCGTGCCTTGTGCCCGCGTGCGCAGGGCATGCGGCGCATCCATTCCAGCTCCTTGCGGTAAAGGTTGCTCGCGCGGGCAATGGAGGCGTTGACGGCATTCATGCGCTCTTCACGTTTCTCTAAATAATAGCTATAAGAGCCATGGTAATTATATAATGTGTGGTCGGCCAGTTCAAGGATGTCCGAGCATACACGATCGAGGAAGTAGCGGTCGTGGGTGACGAGAAGCAGGCTCTTGACGTTACGACGGAGGTATCTTTCCAGCCATTCGATCATGTCGAGGTCGAGGTGGTTGGTCGGTTCGTCGAGCACGAGCAGGTCGGGTTCGGTCAGGAGCACGTTGGCCAAAGCCACACGTTTGACTTGTCCGCCGGAGAGTTGTGCGATAGGCTGGTTGAAATTCGAGATGTCAAGTTTCGAGAGTATCTGCTTGGCTCTTAATTCGTAGTCCCAGGCTTTCTGGCTGTCCATTTGCTCCATGAGCGTGTCGAGGTCCGGCGTGCCCGGCGTTGCGAGGCATTGTTCGTAGCGGCGGATGAGGTCGGTGGTCTCATTGCCGTGCCAGAAGCAGGCTTCGATCACAGACAATTCGCCGGGGTAGTCCGGTGTCTGTTCAAGGTAACCGACGCGCAGTCCGCGTTTATAAGTGATTTTACCGTCCTCGTAGTCCTCATCGCCGCACAGGATGTTCATCAGCGTCGATTTCCCAGTGCCGTTCTGCGCGATAAGTCCTACTTTCTGGCCTTCGGCCACGGAAAAAGAAATGTGTTCGAAAAGCACCAGATCGCCGATGCGCTTCGACAGGTTTTGTACATCTAAATAAGGGATATTTGTAGCCATACGAGGGCGAAATTAGAGAAAAAAACCAAAACAACCGTGGCAGGTTGAAAGAAAAGTGTTACTTTTGCGCTGTGAAAAGTTCGCCGCCCGCGAAATTTCACTCCTGATACAGTCATTTCTCAAATACACAATCCCCTTACTCTGACGGCTTCGAGAGTGAACGCCGTGCTCGTAGGGACAATTCACACCCATAATGCCACTTTATACCAAAGAGCAATTAAACAGCAAGGAAGAAGTAGAACTACGCGAACTTGCCAGGGAGCTGCATGCCGAAGTGAGCAGTTCTGCCGACAAGGAAACGCTGATCTATGCCATTCTTGATGTGCAAGCTGAGCAAAGCGCTGCGGAGCAGAAAGCCGCTCCCAAGCGCCGTACACGTATTGTGAAGAAAGATGTCGACCACGTTTATTCGGCCTCGAAGACGAAGACGGAAAGTTTCGAGAAAAAGAAAACCGTTGCAGAGGGTGAGCCCAAGCGCCGTCGCCGCAGCGTGAAAGCCGAGGCGGCCATTGAGGAACAGATGATCGCTGTCGGACAGCGGGAACTGCCTCTTTTGTCGCTACCAGTAGGCGGAACCGAAGGGGGCGAAGCGGCGGAAAGCGGACCGATCACTGCGCAAATGTCCGAGGCTGCCCTGATGGAAAATCCTGTCGCCCAGACGGAAAATCCTGTCGCCCAGACGGAAAATCCTGTTGCTGTGACAGAAATGACGGAAGTTCCGGCCGAAACGGAAAGCTCCATCGATGCCCAAGCGGAAGAGCCTGCCAAACAGGAAGAATACGTTGCCCCAGAGACAGAGGCTGTCACTAATGACGCGTCAATCACAGCCGAAGCTAAGGATAATGTCGGGACGCAATCGGCAGAAGCTTCCTTGTCGCCCGAAGTGGATTTCATTCCTATCGAGGATATTCCAGTCATCCAAAGCGACAATTATGATTCGCTGACGAGCGACTTGGTCAACAAGTTCGAGCATCGGCCAACCGTTCCCGTGTCGTCCGACATTCCGTCGTGGACAGGAGGGCAATCCCTCACGCAGTCAGTACCGTATGCTGGCGCGTTCAACTTTGACAACATCCTGACAGGAAACGGCGTCCTTGAAATTATGCCTGACGGGTTCGGTTTCCTGCGTTCGTCGGACTACAATTACTTGTCGTCGCCCGACGATATTTACGTTTCGCAGAACCAAATCAAGATGTTCGGACTTAAATCCGGCGACATCGTTGAAGGCCCCGTCCGTGTGCCCAAAGAGGGTGAGAAGTTCTTCCCCCTTGTTGACGTGACGAAGATAAACGGTCTCACGCCTGCCGAAATCCGCGACCGCGTTCCTTTCGAACATCTCACGCCGTTGTTCCCGAACGAAAAGTTCAATCTTTGCACAGGTCATGGAGATTCTATGTCCGTACGCATCGTCGACCTTTTCACACCGATTGGCAAGGGACAGCGCGCTCTTATCGTAGCCCAGCCCAAGACGGGTAAGACAATCCTGATGAAGGAAATAGCCAACGCTATCGCCAAAAATCATCCCGACACTTACCTCATGATGCTGCTTATCGATGAGCGCCCGGAAGAAGTTACGGATATGGCGCGCACTGTAAACGCCGAAGTCATTGCCTCGACGTTCGACGAACCCGCTGCCCGCCACGTAAAGATAGCCGGTATTGTATTGGAAAAAGCAAAACGCATGGTGGAATGCGGTCATGACGTCGTTATCTTCCTGGACTCTATCACACGTTTGGCTCGTGCATACAATACGGTGTCGCCTGCTTCTGGCAAGGTGCTCTCGGGAGGTGTCGATGCCAATGCCCTTCAAAAGCCCAAACGCTTTTTCGGTGCAGCCCGCAACATCGAGGGTGGCGGTTCGCTGACGATCATCGCTACGGCGCTCATCGACACCGGTTCGAAAATGGATGAAGTCATCTTCGAAGAGTTCAAAGGGACGGGTAACATGGAGCTTCAGCTCGACCGCACGCTGAGCAATAAGCGCATCTTCCCGGCCGTCAACATCGTGGCATCATCCACCCGTCGTGACGACCTCTTGCAAGACTCCCAGACATTGAACCGCATGTGGATTCTGCGCAAGTATATAGCCGACATGACTTCGCTTGAAGCCATGACCGACCTCAAACGCCGCATGGAAGGGACGCGGAACAACGACGAGTTCCTCCTTTCGATGAATTCATAATGCCAGGCCAATAAGTGAACTTTACCGCGCCCGCCGCCAAGCCTTGAAGCCTTGCGGCGGGCGCGGTTTTGTGTCGTAACGTGATGGATGGCAGTCGGCCTGCCGGTTAGTCGTTGGCTCCGATGTTTGGCGCTTTTATCGTTCGCTTACCCCCGAAACGTTCTTCGATTTTCATGCAGGCGGCGGGAAACCGTCATATAATGCGGCGCAATATGGGGATAGTCTTTGGAAATGCGTTATCTTTGCGCCGGGAAAATTAGCTTAATGGGTATTAAACCTATCCGACATACCGGAAATATGCGATTGTTGTGTGTGTGGCTCTGTGTTACGATCGTGTTACCGCTTGCCGCGCGTCAGCGGGTGGTGACGCCGCGAGGACAACTTGATGCGATTGAGAGACGCTATGCTGACTCATTGCGTTCGTTGGCCATGTCGTATAGAACATGGAAGTACACCGGTGCGGATACGTTGAGCAATCCACTTTACTTCCCGCTCTTCGCCCCTCCTGTCTTTTATACGTCAGCTATTGACAGCCTCCTGCGTCCCGGACGACCAGACAGTCACGATGGAGTCATTTCCGGCCGTGCGTTGGATTTGAACAGCAAGGTCAACATGTGGCTGGCTTACGCCTATCTGACCCATCCGCAGCAGACCACGGGCGTGGCTTCTGATGAGGAAGACGAGGCTATATATGACTCTGTGGCAATAGGGGAAGCGGACGAAATCAAGGCCGACATGAACCTCTCGGACGTGGTCCCCGCGAAGGTCATGGCCGAAGGTGTCGAACTGGATTGGGCTTCCCGTGGAATGAAATTACGTATATGGAAACCTGATTTCTGGACACTTAAAGTCACAGACTTTTCATTACAGTTCATGCAGTCATACATTTCGAGCAATTGGCACAAAGGAGGTGAGAGTAGCAACACTCTGCAAGCTTCTCTGACTGCCGAGGCGAACTATAATAACAAGCAGCGTCTCACATTTGACAACAAGCTGGAAATGAAACTTGGCTTTCAACGCTCGCGCGGCGACGACCTTCATCGTTTCAAGACCAATTCCGATCAACTCCGTTTGACGAATAAGCTGGGTGTGCGGGCCACGACGCGTTGGTTTTATACGTTTTTGCTGCAAAGCTGGACACAATTTCACCCTAGTTATAAGAGTAACGACCCGAAGGTTTATTCGGATTTCATGTCGCCCTTTGAGTCGGTATTCTCAATCGGTATGGAATATAAGTTGTCGCTCAGCAAGTTCAACCTGTCGGCCACGTTGGCGCCCTTGGCATGCGATTTCAAGTATGTCGACCGGCTGGCCCTTTCGACGTCGTTCGGCTTGAAAGAAGGCAGGCATTCGAAGTTTGAATACGGTTCGAACGTAACTGTGAACTACACTTGGAATGTATTTAAGAACGTTTCGTGGACGGGACGCTTCTATTGGTACACCGACTACTCCCGCACACTGATGGAGTGGGAGAATACGGTCAACTTTACCATCAACCGTTTTCTTTCGGCTAAGGCTTATCTTTATCCTCGCTTTGACGACAGTGTCTCTCCCAATGCTGACGGTTCTTATTTCCAGTTTCTCGAGCAGTTGTCGCTTGGTTTGAGCGTCTCGTTCTGACGACTGGATTTTTCACATGTTGTTCTGTTCGAGGTTCCAAAGTACCGATTCGTTAAAAAAGCATGTTTATCCTTACTTTCCCAATTGCAGTAAGGCTGGTCGCTTTGAATTGCGTATCTTTGTGCGTCAAGAAAATAAATCCCAGTGAAAACCATCAGTCTGATAAAGCCGCATTTTATTCTTTTGGCCTTTCTGCTGTCACTTTCGCAGTGGACTAATGCCCAAAGGTCGCCTTACGAAGCATATATAGATACTTATAAAGGTCTGGCCGTCGAACAGATGGAGCGCTATGGTATTCCGGCGAGCATCACTTTGGCGCAAGGATTGCTTGAAAGTGCTGCTGGTCAAAGCGAATTGTCACGTAAGGCCAACAACCACTTCGGAATCAAATGCGGAGGCAGTTGGAATGGACCGTATGTCCTGCGTGACGACGACGCCCGTAACGAAAAGTTCCGTGCTTACAGCTCGCCTCGTGAATCTTACGAAGATCATTCCGTCTTTCTGGCGACACGCTCACGTTATGCTTTCCTTTTCAAATACAAGAAAAGCGACTATAAGGCGTGGGCGCATGGATTGAAGAAAGCGGGCTATGCAACCAATCCACGTTATGCACATTTGCTCATCAAACTCATACACCGTTATGACCTTGATCGCTACGACAAGATGACGGTGTCTGACTTCCCCTCATTGCCGGGTGCTTTGGGGGAGGTAGCCGACGGCCTGATTGTGCGCCGCAACAACGATAATTATTACGTTATTGCCCGTGGTGGCGACACATTTGCTTCTATTGGCCGCGAGATGGGAGTGTCAGAGCGTAAGCTTCGCAAATATAATGAAGTCGATAAGCACTATCGTTTGCAGGCAGGTGATATTGTTTATCTTGAAAAGAAGCGTTCGAAGGCGGACAAGGCTTTCAAAGGAAAGTATCATACGGTGCGTCCGGGCGAATCACTCTATACGATAGCGCAAAAGTACGGAATACCTTTGAAAACGCTTTATAAGAACAATGACCTCACAGCGGGAGACGCCGCTTTCGTAGGAGGGCGTTTGAAGATCAGGTGAGCTGATCGTTATACTTTTATAACAGGAAAATACAGCCGTATACACCAGAAATCACTAACTTCGCATTAGATTTATAGTGTGGAGACATAAAACTTCGAAACGATGAAACCGTTAATTATTTTCCTTATCGGATTTTGCGCTCCGCTGTCTTTGCTGGCGCAAGACGACATGTATTTCGTTCCGTCGAAGTCCGAAGCCAAAGAGCCCGTTATGACGTATGCTTCCGTCGAAACTGGTGGAAATGTCGTCCGCGACGTGGATGAGTATAACCGCCGTGGCGCGTATGCCGAGTCCGCCGCGGAGGCAAACGACAGTACCGATTATGTGGATGAGGATATACCCGAAATGAGTTGCACGGAGCGAATCATACTTTTCCATTCCCCTTCAGTGGGCGTGGTCATAAGTAGCCCGTACTATTGGGACTATTATTATGATCCGTGGTGGTATGGTTCATGGCGCTGGCCATACTATGCGTGGAGTTCCTGGTGGTGGTACGATCCTTGGTATCCAGGCTGGGGATGGGGACCGCCTTATTGGGGGCACGTTTATTGGCCGCACCGTCCGTTGAACGTCGGTTCGGGGCTTGGGCAATGGCGCCCGGGACCGACGGGAGGTTATGTCCGTTATGGAAGTGGTTATCGCCGTCCGTCGGCCGGACAGTTTACAACGAATCGCCTTGGAAACGTGAATACAGGACGTTTTGGAACAACGACGAACCGCCGTTTTTCGACAGGCCGCCGTAACTTCAACATGAACCGGTCGAGTGGAACGAATTCGGGGAGCAATCGGACGTTTAACAACAACCGTCGTTTCAACAATTCAAGAACCAACAGCTCTATGCAGCAGCGTTCAGAGCGCTCGTTCTCGCCGAGCCGTTCGTTCAGCTCTCCCGGTCGTTCGTTCAGCTCTCCCGGCCGTTCAATCGGGACGTCTCGCGGAGGTGGACGGAGTTTTGGCGGACGCAGATAACAAAGCCTAAAAAAAGAAGCTATGAGACGTGATATATTTTTTATCGCCTGTGCCCTTTTGCTGGCTGGGCAGACGGGGACGATGGTCGCACAAGACATTTACCGGGTTGGCGACCTGAGCAGTGAAGATTTGAATGGTACGGCGCGTTTCGTCGGTATGGGGGGGGCATTGAGCGCTTTGGGAGCCGATATGTCCGTGATGAGCACCAATCCTGCGGGTATCGGCCTTTTTCGTAGCAGCGACGTGTCGCTGACGGGAGGTATTGTGCGTCATGCGGATGCCAGCTCGTTTGCCGGTCGTAATGCGGCGGTTGCATCGTTCGACCAAGCCGGCTTCGTCTATGCCATTCCTGTCGGAGGAAAGACTGTCCGTTTTTTCAACATGGGATTTAATTATCACAAAAAGAAGAATTTCCATGCCTTGTTCGGCGGTGGACTTTCGGGATTGGACAATTTGGGAGTTTATAGTGGAATCTCGCAGTCGTGGGAGATGGCCAATCTTGCTTACATAGACGGCAGTCCGCTTGACCTTACCGTGGATGCAGACGGGGTCATGAGTTCTGATTTCGATTTGACTACTCCCGTGACCGGCATGGGGGCACTGACCCAGATGATCGCCCCCTATTATGATGAAAACGGAGAACTCGCAGGCTATGATCCGAGCTATGCGGTTTCGAATGCATCTCGCGTAGCGCGTTGGGGGGGGATACAGCAATACGACTTCAATTTCTCGACGAACTTGAAAGAACGTTTTTATCTCGGACTGACACTTAGCGCATATCATGTCGACTGGCATAATGCGACGAGCTACGGTGAAGTGCTTGTCGACGCAGATAATAATTATGGAGACTATACACTGAATGCCGAGGAAAGCCTGACAGGAAGTGGTTTTGACGTGAAGTTCGGTCTGATTGTCCGTCCGATAGAGGAATCAGCTTTCCGCATAGGACTGTCGTTTACGAGTCCTACGTTCTACACCTTGACACACAGTGCTTATGCTTGGATGGCGTCACCTTATACGGATGCGGACGGCATTCCATACAGTCAGGATGTCGAGGTGTCGCCGCATGACTATCTTGTGCGGACACCATGGAAGTTCAATTTCAGTCTTGGACATACTATCGGCAATTTCCTGGCTATCGGGGCCGAATACGAGTATTCGAACTATGCCACTGCAAAGGTCCGCTATTCTGACGGGTATGATGATTACTGGTATGACGAGTGGAGCGGCTATTCCACATCGGACGATTATGCACTTAACGAAGAAATCAACCGCTACATGAAAGGCGTGAGTGTTTTCCGTATTGGCGCTGAGGCCCGCGTGGCCGACGGGCTGTTCATTCGGGCCGGCTACAACTATGTGTCGGCGCCTATGGACGACGAGGCATATAACAACCTCTTTACCAGCAGTCCTTCGTACTATTACAGTGTGAGCACTGACTATCTCAACTTGGGTGCTACTAACCGTTATACGGCCGGCATCGGCTATCGTGGAAAGCATTTCTATGCTGACGTGGCCTACCAGTTCCAGCAGCAGGATGGCAAGTACTATTCATTCTACGTCTCACAGGACAACAGTGCACTGAATGCACTGCCTGCTATTCCAGTCAAGCTGAACAGACATCAGGGATTATTGACAATCGGTTATAAATTCTAAAACAAGCAAACAGTAACGATGAAATTTTTTTCAACTACTTTGGCCGTACTGGCCGCAGCAGTCACCATGGCGTTCTCCTCCTGCTCCTCCGTCAACGGACTTACGCCAGAAAAATTGAACGGAGAGTGGAATGTTACTCTCTTGGAGGGCGAACCGATAACTCCGGCAGAAAACACACCGTACATTGGTTTCAACTTTTCGGAAAACCGGCTATATGGTTTCACGGGGTGCAACCGCATCATGGGAGGTGCTGACCTCAATGCGATAATCAAGGGTAAGGCGGACTTCACGAAGGTTGGTACGACGATGATGGCTTGTCCGGACGATAAGTATGAGCGCAAGTTTCTCAGTGCACTCTCGCGGGTGAAAAAGGCAGTGGCAGAAAAATCGGTAATCAAGCTTGTCGACGCGGACGGGAATACCGTGATGGAATTGACCGGCAAAAATGACAAGGCACAATAAGTCTTTGGCCGTACTAAAACGCCGCGGCATGCCGCGATAAGTAGGTCGGCGTATCCCTGAATCTCCCGTTTGATTTTTTCAGGCGGGGGATTTTTTTGTACCCGTCGTGGCCCACGGTCGGTGGGTGATGATGGGCTACATTCGTGACTTATTGGTGTTTATTTGAGAAGCGGTAAATCAAGCGTGTGAGTGTCGCAATCGTTTGCGCGTTGGTAGCGTCGCTTTCGGTAGAGTCTTTGATAAATACAGCTGCGTAACACCGTTTCCCGTCAGGCATGTAAATCACTCCGGCATCGTTGTCTCCGGCCTTGTTGCCCCGCTCGTCGCGGTCCGAACTCCCTGTTTTGTGTCCCAGGGCGATGCCGGGTGGAAGTCCGGCCGGCATCTTGTCTGTTCCCGTCTGTGTGGAGCGCATCAGTCGTTCGAAATAGGCGCGTGCGGAGCTGTCGAGCGCGTTCCCTTCATATATTTCTTGGAGCAGTATCGCCATGGCCGACGGGTGGCACCAGTTGTTATAGACATTCTCAGTATTTTCATGCATATCCTGTTCTGTTTCAGAAATATGCATCTTTTTTCCTATCAGGCTCTCCACAGTCCGTGCTACGACAGTGATGCCTCCCACGTATGCCGTGAGTATGTCTGCGGCGTTGTTGTCGCTCATCGCGACGCAATAGTGGAGCAGGTCGGCCAGCCGGATTTGCGTGGAGCTGTCTCGGAATGCCTCGCGCATGGGGCTGTATGTATCGGGATGCCACTGCTCGCGTTTCACTTCGATGCGGGTTGCGGGACTGGTGCCCGTGCTGGACATCTTTTGAAGTACAGCAAGGGCGACAGGCACTTTGTATACGCTCATCATTGGGTAGTGTACCGAATCGTTGAACGTGAAGAGACGGCCGTTGTGAATGAATGACACGCCCACTGTGGCGTGCAGTCCGGCAGTAACGCGGCTCATTTCGTTCCTGAGGCTGTCAGCCGGGTTTGCGTAAAATGGCATAGCAGCAGTCAGGATAAAAAGCAGGAGGACACCGCCGCGGATGACTGTATGTCTTGTATGTAGGGGTCGGAAGCGGAAAGGGTGAGGTAGTTTCATGAATCGTGATATTGAGTCTTGGTTTGTGGAATAGCGTCGCGAAATTAATGATTTCCGGTAAGAGGTGCAAGCGCTCAATCCGTTTCCATCAGGTCAGTTCCCTGTTTTTACGGGATGGCTGACAGTGCGAACGGGGTGGCTGGTTGTCAAAACTGTCGCAGTATCCGTGCGAACTGATGTTTTGCCGTTTTTTTGCGTGACTCTTAATCGCTTTTTTCGAGCATGATTTCGTCCGGTGTGATTCTCTGGTGCTCGGTCCTTGACAATTGTCAGAATCCATTTTCGGGTAATCTCTATTTTCTTGTAGCTTTGTTGCCGAAAATTCGTTTTTATTGTTTTTTATGTCGGTGATATGGGAGGGATTAGAAAACTTTTCCCTAATTTTGGGTGTCCAAAAACAAATAACACTGATAATGGAAGCTAATTTAGTAAAACCAGCCACTGGAAAACTCGGAGTCTTATGCGTCGGCCTCGGTGCTGTGAGCACAACGTTCATTGCCGGAAGTTTGATGTGCAGGAAGGGAATGGGTCTTCCTGGCGGCTCAATCACGCAGATGGCCAAGATTCGTGTAGGCCGTGGGGACAAGAAAACATATAAGCGCGTAGGCGAGATTGTGCCTCTTGCTGATTTGAAAGACTTTGAAATAGGTGCGTGGGATATATTTACCGATAACGCATACCAAAGCGCCATGCACGCCGAAGTGTTGAAGCCCTGCCACATCGAACCGGTGCGCGACGAACTTGAGAGAATTGTGCCTATGAAAGCTGCATTCGACCCGGAGTATGTATCGCGCCTGCATGGTGAGAACATCAAGCAAGCCAGCACGCGCTGGGAACTTGTGGAGCAGCTCCGTGACGATATCCGCACGTTCAAAAAGGCGCACGGATGCGAGCGCATAGTTGTCATTTGGGCAGCATCGACTGAAAAATATATCCCTTATAACGAACAGGTTCACAAGAACTTGTCCGACCTTGAGGAAGCAATGCGTGCGGACGACCGGGCGAACATTTCGCCATCGATGTGTTACGCTTATGCCGCTATCGCCGAAGGAGCACCATTCGTGATGGGAGCGCCGAACCTTTGTATCGACATTCCAGCGATGTGGGAGTTTGCCGAAAAGCAGAATGTACCGTTAGCCGGAAAAGACTTCAAGACTGGTCAGACGTTGATGAAGACCGTTTTGGCGCCGATGTTGCATACGCGTTGTCTCGGCCTGTCAGGTTGGTTCTCGACAAACATACTCGGGAATCGCGATGGCGAGGTGCTCGATGCGCCAGAGAACTTCAAGACAAAAGAGGTGAGCAAGTTATCTGTGATTGACACTATCCTTGATAAAAACGAGCTGCCAGAACTTTATTCCGACATCTATCACAAAGTCCGCATCAATTACTACCCGCCGCGTGGTGACAACAAGGAAGGATGGGATAACCTTGATATATTCGGATGGATGGGACCGGATTACGGCATGCAGATTAAGATCGATTTTCTCTGTCGCGACTCCATTCTTGCGGCACCTCTGATGCTCGACCTTGTTCTTTGTGCTGATTTGGCAGCCCGCGCTGGTTGGACAGGCATACAGACATGGATGTCGTTCTACTTGAAGAGCCCAATGCATGATTACGTGAAAGGGATTGAACCGGTTCACGACCTCTTCCAGCAGTTCGCCATGTTCAAGAATGCCATCCGTATGATGGGTGGCTACGAAGCCGATCAAGAACTTGATTGATCCTTTGGGAGAGAGGGGAGAATACCTCTTTCCTGTTCAGTATATGTGATAAAGCAAAATAACTCCGTACTATGAAAAGCTTCATGGCCGCCGGCAAGGCGTCTGTGGGGCTTTTCATATACAACAAGCTAAGACAAGTGAAGAAAAGTCTATTTCTTTTGTTTGCCTTCCTTGTGGCCGTTGCGCCATCTATGGCCCAGACTGTGACGGGCAGGGTGACGGATGCCCATACAGGCGAGCCGATACCTTTTGCCAATGTTCATTACGACGGAAGTGCCGGTGTGCAGACAGACACAGCCGGTTATTACGCCATAGCGCAGCGTAAGGGAACGCTGGTGTTTTCCTATATCGGTTATGAGACGCAGCGTATTCCGATCAATAAGGCAACGATCGTAGATGTAAGGCTTTTCTCGAAATCCAAAGAGTTGAAGGAAGCCGTTGTCAGTGGTCGGCGGGGAAAATATAGCCGCAAGAACAATCCTGCGGTGGAGCTGATGCGTAAAGTGATCGCGGCTAAGAAGAAAAGTGATCTCACTCAGCACGATTATTATAGTTACAACAGATACCAAAAGCTGACGTTCGCATTGAACGATGTGACGGAGAAAGTCTTTCAAGATGGAAGTTTCAAGCGTCTGCCGTTCCTTCGCGAACATGTAGAGCGCGACCCGGAAACTGGAAAATTCATCTTGCCCGTGTCCGTGGATGAAACCGTTTCGCGTCAGATATACCGAAAGGAGCCTAAATCGGAGAAGGAGATCATTCTTGGTCGCCGTTCGAACGGTGTGAATGAACTGTTCAGTACGGGCGACATCATGACAACCATGTTGCAGGACTGCTTTACGGACGTCAATATATATGAAGATAATGTCCGCCTGTTGCAATATCCTTTCGTGAGTCCTATCTCGACACGTTCGGCCATTCGTTTCTATCGTTATTTCATCGAAGACACGGTGATGGTCGATAGTGACAAATGCATTGAAGTCAGTTTTACACCAAATAATCCACAGGATTTCGGCTTCTCAGGCAGCCTGTTTATTATGGCGGATTCGAGCTATCGGGTAAAATCTGTGGAGATGGGCGTGCCTCATCGCTCTGACGTGAATTTCGTGGAACGCATGACGATTTCCCAAAAGTTCACGCAGTTGCCTACGGGAGAGCAGGTGCTAGTTGACGACGATATGACCGTACAGCTCAAGATTGTGGATTTCATTCAGAAGTTCCAAGTGAGACGTACAACTGAGTATTCTGGATATAGTTTTGCCGCGATAGGTGACCGTGAGTTCAACTTCAAGGGTTCGCAGCGGACTGACGCCAATGCCATGATGCGTGATGAGGCGTTTTGGGAAGAACATAGGTCAGAGTCACTTACTAAGTCAGAGAGTTCAATGGACTTGTTCATACGCCGTCTTGAAAATGTGAAGGGTTTTAAGCCCGTACTTTTCATCGCTAAGGCTTTTATTGAGAATTTTGTGGAGACGTCAGTTGATACAGAACGACCAAGCAAAGTGGACATCGGACCGATTAACACCATGATATCCCAAAATTTTGTCGACGGTCTCCGTTTGCGAGCCAGCGCACAGACGACAGCGAACCTCAACCCTCACTGGTTCATGAAGGGATATGTTGCTTATGGTTTTAAGGATGAGCGCTGGAAAGGTTCCGGAGAGGTGACGTATTCTTTCAACAAGAAGGCTTATCTTCCCCGTGAGTTCCCCGTCAGCAATCTTACGTTTACCTACACGCGGGATGTCATGTCGCCAAGTGACAAGTTTATGCCGACTGACAAGGATAACGTTTTTACGTCCTTCAAGTGGACGCGTGTAGATCATATGATGTACTATGAACGCTTCCGTCTGCTTTACGACCAAGAGTGGAGCAATGGCTTGCGCTTCGGTCTCGAATTTAAGCGCGAAGAGAATGAACCTACCGCAGCCTTGTTCTATCAGCCGTTAGACGCAGAGGGGACGCCGTCGCCCGATCACAGCAGGTATGTACGCAGCATTAAGACTACGGATGCCCGAATCAGTCTTGAATACCAGCCGGGCGCCACATGGATAAACACCAAACAACGGCGTATCAAGGCTAACCACGACACACCGGTCTTCACGCTTTCGCATACGGTCGGCGTGCGTGGCGTGTTGGGTAGTGACTACGACTATAATTTCACGGAAGCCAGTGTATATAAGCGGTTCTGGCTCGCATCGTGGGGAAAAATCGACGCAACAGTCAAGGGAGGCATCCAATGGAACCGTGTACCTTATCCTTTGCTTATCATGCCTGCTGCCAACTTGTCATACATCGTTGAAGACAATACGTTCAGCCTTATAGACAATATGGAGTTCTTGAACGACCGCTATGTATCCGCTATGGTTTCCTGGGACATGAACGGGAAAATCCTGAACAGAATTCCATTGATTCGTAAGTTGAAATGGCGTGAGTATTTTGCCTGCAATGTGCTTTGGGGAACGCTTACGAGTAAGAACGACCCATGGAAGAATCCTGGAGACAGTCGTCTGTTCTATTTCCCTGGGCGATTTAATGCGAATGGAGAGTATGAGTATCTCTCAACCGTAATGGACAGAAAAACGCCTTATGTCGAGGTCGTGGCGGGTATACACAATATATTTAAGGTATTCCACGTCGAATATGTGCGGCGCTTGACTTATCTGGGCCGTCCGGGCACAGACAAATGGGGCATTCGCTTTATGTTCCGTGTGACGTTCTGACGGCATAAAATAGAGGAGATGGAGAAGTTTGATTTGCACATACTTGGATGCGGGAGCGCGCTGCCGACAGTGCGGCATAATCCAAGTTCGCAAGTATTGAATTTGCGGGAAAAACTATATATGATAGATTGCGGTGAGGGAACGCAATTGCAATTACGGCGAAGCCGATTGAAATTCGCACGTCTGAACCATGTCTTTATCTCGCACATCCACGGCGATCATTGTTTCGGGTTAGTCGGAATGATTTCAACGTTCTCCATGCTGGGACGTACGGCCGATCTGCATGTATATGCTCCCAAGGCTTTGGAGCCGGTCTTGCGTATGGAGCTCTCGACATTCTGTCGTGGCCTCGAATTTCAAGTCATTTTTCACGCTCATCCAGACGGGTATGGTCTTATTTACGAAGATCCTACCGTAGCAGTCTACGCGCTTCCACTTTGTCATCGCGTCCCGAGCACAGGTTTCTTGTTTTGCGAAAAGCCTGTCTTGCCTCACATTCGTCGGGATATGGTGGATTATCTCGGTATTCCTTTTTATGCTATTCGGTCTATTAAAGAGGGAGCCGGATGGACTGCGGCTGATGGGCGTGTCATTCCACACGAACGCTTGGTATTCCCGGCTGATGCTCCTCGGCGTTATGCCTATTGCTCTGACACGACTTACCTTCCCCGCCTTGCTGATTATTTGCATGGCGTTGATTTGCTGTTTCATGAGGCAACATTTGGCGAAGACAACCGTGTGAGAGCGGAAGAGACATTTCATTCAACCGCCCGGCAGGCCGCAATGCTCGCCCGTGATGCTGGCGTGAAACGCCTGTTGATTGGGCATTATTCAGCGCGGTACACCGACGAGCGCGTGCTGCTCGACGAAGCTCGTGAGATCTTTCCTGATACTCTGTTGGCCGAAGAGGGCATGATGCTCACTTTATAATAATTGTTCGTCCCGTCATTTGAAGAATAGCAAAATCCCTCCTTTTCTCCGATAGGGAAAGGAGGGATTTGACGTATAGGGTAGAAATTGTCTTCTTAGTTCTTGAAGAAATCCTTGACAGCTTCGTTGGGCACCATCTGCTCGTCAAAGATGTAAGCACCCGTCTTCGGGCTCTTCACCATCTTGATAACCTTGGTGTACGAACGTCCGTCGGTCTTTCCTTCCTGCAACGTTGCGACTGTTTTCTTTGCCATGGTTTCTTAGGATTACTTGATTTCTTTATGGATGGTCATTCTCTTCAAGATGGGGTTGTATTTCTTCAACTCCAAGCGTTCCGGGTGATTCTTACGGTTCTTGGTCGTGATGTAGCGCGATGTCCCGGGAAGTCCGCTCTCTTTCATCTCGGTGCATTCAAGTATGACTTGCACGCGGTTGCCTTTTGCTTTTTTTCCTGCCATAGTCTTGTGTGTGTTAAGCGATTACTTTGATGTCTTTCCAATCGCAATACCCCTTGGCTACCGCGTTGTTCAACGCAGCGTCAAGTCCTACTTTGTTGATCATACGGAGACCTGCTGCACTCAGTTTGAGCTCGATCCAGCAGTCCTGTTCAACGTAGTAAAATTTTCTCTTAAACAAGTTTACGTCAAACGTGCGCTTGGTACGGCGCTTCGAGTGCGAAACATTGTTGCCAATCATGGCCTTTTTTCCTGTAATTTGACAAATTCTTGACATCGCTATCTTTCTCTTTTTTTAGTCTTTCTTTCCCGGTTTGGCCGGGTAATCCCAATACGAGGTGCAAAGTTAGGATTTTTTTTACAACCGAGCAAGTGTGACCCGAAGAAAATTACGCTTCGCTATCTGCTTCGTTCTCTTTAAGGAAGTCGCGTAGCATGTGCATGGCTGTTGTCGTAGCTTGTGCGATGTTTTTGTCGCGGCCGTTATCTTCTTCGAGTTTACAGGTCACGACTTTTTCGTTCGAGCCTACGGCAATCCAGATGGTTCCTACTTTAACGGTATCCGTGCCACCGCCGGGGCCTGCGAATCCGCTTACGGCAACGCAGTAGTCGGAGTGGAACAGTTTGTTGGCGCCTGTAACCATCTGGCGTACTACCTCTTCGCATACGGCGCTTTGTTCGCTGATGATGTCTTTGTCCACGCCGAGAATTTCTTCTTTTGTCGAGTCGGCATAACATACGAGGCCGCCTTTGAAGTAGTATGAACTGCCGGGGATGGCCGTGATGACGCTGGCGATGCGTCCGGCAGTGCAGCTTTCGGCGGTGCATAGCGTCTTGCCGGCCCGCCACATCATTTCGTTAATGTCTTTGCTGACGATTTTCAGGTCTAAGTCCATAGTGGTATTATCGTTTGGTTATATTGAGACACGGGAATATGCTGGTTTGTCGATCGGGCAGAAGTCGCGGTCGAGGTATTTGTAGTAACCGGTGATGGCAATCATGGCTGCGTTGTCCGTGGTGTAGCCGAACTTCGGGATGTAGGTACGCCAGCCCGCGCATTCTGCCTTTTGGGCGAATGCGTTGCGCAGACCGGTGTTGGCGGATACGCCGCCAGCCACTGCCACGTCTTTGATGCCGGTCTGTTTGACGGCTTTGGTGAGTTTGTCCATCAGGATGTCGACCACTGTCCGTTCGAGCGACGCGGCGAGGTCGGCTTTGTGATGTTCGATGAAGTCCGGGTCTTCTTTCAACTGGTCGCGAAGGAAATAGAGAAACGATGTTTTCAGTCCGCTGAAACTGTAATCGAGTCCCGGGATGTGTGGCTTGCTGAACTGGAATGCCTTTGGGTCGCCTTGGCGGGCGAGGCGGTCGATTATTGGTCCGCCGGGATAGCCGAGTCCCATCACTTTCGAACACTTGTCAATGGCTTCGCCCGCGGCGTCGTCGATGGTCTGCCCGAGGATTTCCATCTTGTTGTAAGCGTCGACTTTGACGATTTGCGAGTTTCCTCCGCTGACAAGCAGGCAGAGGTAGGGCAGAGGGGGGACAGGAGTGTCTGCGCCTTCTTCTTTGAGAAAAAGCGCGAGGATATGCCCTTGCAGGTGGTTGGCTTCAATGAGCGGAATGCCCAATGATGTGGCCATTCCTTTGGCAAAAGAAACGCCCACGAGTAGCGACCCCATCAGGCCGGGGCCCAGTGTGACGGCAATGGCCGACAGGTCGTCCGGCTTGACACCTGCCCGTTTGAGGGCTTGGTCAACTACGGGGACGATGTTCTGCTGATGTGCCCGTGAGGCCAACTCCGGCACCACACCACCATAGGCACGGTGCACGTCTTGCGAAGCGGTCACGTTCGAAAGCAGCACTCCGTTCTTCAGCACGGCGGCTGACGTGTCGTCACAACTCGATTCTATGCCTAATATAATAATGTCTTTCACGCTTCTTTTTGTTTGGCTGTTTTAGTGCGTCAGGACTTCGAGGCCCTCTTCCGTCACGAGGAATGTGTGTTCCCATTGGGCTGAGGGGAGTTCGTCTTCCGTCACGACGGTCCATCCGTCTTCTTCGTCGATGAACACACGCCACGTTCCCATGTTGATCATCGGTTCTATGGTGAAAACCATCCCCGGGACGAGGAGCATGCCCCGTTCGTGCGTGTTGTAATGGTTTACTTCGGGGTCTTCGTGGAATTCTAAGCCTACGCCGTGGCCGCAGAGGTCGCGCACTACGCTGAACCCGTTGCGTTTGGCATGGTGTTCGATGGCTTTGCCCACTTCGCCGAGAAAGCCCCATGGCCGGGCGGCTTGGGCGCCTATTTCGAGGCATTCTTTCGTCACGCGCACCAGTTTTTCCTTCTCTGGCGTTGTCTGCCCGATGATGAACATGCGCGATGCGTCGCTGTAATATCCGTCAAGGATGGTCGACACGTCGACATTGATAATGTCGCCTTCTTGCAACACCTCGAACTCACTCGGTATGCCGTGGCAGACCACCTCGTTCACGCTTGTGCAGACGCTTTTGGGGAATCCCTCATAGTTCAGCGGGGCGGGAATTGCGCCGTGGCTGACGGTGTAGTCGTAGACAAGCTTGTCGATGTCGGCTGTTGTCATGCCGGCATGGATTTCCTGTTCGACGAGGTCGAGCACGCCGGTGTTGACAGCGCCCGAACGGCGGATGCCTTCAATCTGTTCGGGCGTTTTGATCATGTCACGCCGTGGGACAAGTATGCCTTTGTTCTGGTAACTTAGGATTTTCTTGTCCAGCTCCGTCAGGGGCTCACCGTGCTTGATCGTCCAATTCCGTTTCTGTCTGCTCGTCATGGTACCTTTTTTCTGTTCGACAGCGCAAAGTTACGATTTTTTCTGTGGACTACGGCACACGGCGGGGAGCGCTTTGCTTTTTTTAGTGCACAGGTCGGACCGTTGCCTGTTTAGCGCCGGTTGGCTGTTCCGGGTGGCGGTTCGAGCAGTCGCCTGCCTGCTGGAATGGTCGCAGCGTCCGTTTTTCCTAATCGCCGTCCTGTATCTTCTGTCAGCCGGTTTGTCCTTCCTGTCGCGGTATTCTGTCATCTTGGCTGTGGTGCCTGCCCTTTTCTCTGTTGAGGCTGCCTGCGTCCGTGACGTGCCTGATGGTGATTGTGTGCCAACCTGTTTGGCCATGTCCCGTTTTTTGCGTATCATTGCCCCTACGTTCTGGTCCCGCACTTTGGGACAGTATTCAAAATAAGTAAGAGAAACACGAAAGACAAGCAAATGGAAATCAAAGAGTATATCCGGAAAAACGAGGAACGTTTCCTCGACGAATTGGCAAGCCTGGTGCGCATCCCCAGTGTGAGTGCCAAACCCGAGCATCGCGCCGACATCGACCGTTGTGCGGCGCGTTGGTGCGAACTCTTGCTGGCCGCAGGAGCCGACAAGGCGTGCGTGATGCCTTCTGAGGGCAATCCGTTGGTCTATGCTGAGAAGTGCGTCGACGCGTCTCGGCCGACAGTGCTCGTCTATGCCCACTACGATGTCATGCCGCCTGAGCCGCTCGATCTTTGGCGCACCCCGCCGTTCGAGCTCACCGTGGCCGACGGGCGGGTATGGGGCCGGGGCGCCGACGACGACAAGGGGCAGGCGCTCATTCAGGTAAAGGCTTTTGAGTATCTTGTCCGCGAGGGGCTCTTGCATCACAACGTGAAGTTCATCTTTGAGGGCGAGGAGGAGATAGGCTCACCGAGTCTCAACGGTTTTCTCCGTACACATCGGGAGCTGCTTCGTGCGGACGTCATTCTCGTATCCGACACGAGTATGCTCGGCGCTGATTTGCCTTCGCTCACCGTCGGGTTGCGCGGGCTGGCCTATTGGGAAATCACGGTTACCGGACCGAACCGCGACCTTCACTCCGGCCATTTCGGCGGGGCCGTGGCCAATCCGCTGAATGTACTGTGTCGGATGCTGGCAGGTGTGGTCGCTGCCGACGGACGCATTGCAGTGCCGGGTTTTTACGACGACGTGGAGGACATCTCGCCCGAAGAGCGCGCCATGATAGCCGACATACCGTTTGACGAGGAGGCCTACAAGGCTGCAATTGGCGTCTGTGAACTCGAAGGCGAGCGGGGGTATTCGACGTTGGAGCGCAACAGCTGCCGTCCGTCGTTCGACATTTGCGGGATTTGGGGCGGCTATACTGGCGAAGGGGCCAAGACTGTTCTGCCGTCGTGGGCTAAGGCCAAGGTGTCGTGCCGCCTTGTCCCGCACCAGGATCACGAAAAGATTTCCCGGCTTTTTGCTGATTACATTCGCTCCGTTGCGCCCCGCAGCGTCACCGTCGAGGTCACGTCCATGCATGGTGGCGAGGGCTATGTCTGTCCGCTTTCGCTCCCGGCTTACCGGGCTGCCGAGCGGGCCTTTGCCGATGCTTTCGGGCGGTCTCCATTGGCTGTGCGTCGCGGTGGAAGCATCCCCATCATCAGCGACTTTGAGCGCGAGTTGGGTATCAAAACGGTGCTTATGGGGTTTGGCCTTGAAAGCGACGCCATCCATTCGCCTAACGAAAATTTCCGGCTCGACATCATGCGCCGGGGCATCGAGGCTGTCGCCTTGTTCCATCAGTATCTTTGAGTCTGGGTCGCTCCGGTGTCAGTTTTGCGCTGTTTCGCGGGAGTAAGCAGCCCGGCGCCGGCAGTGACTCATCCATGCGAAACCTGCCACGTCGGCCAGTGTCCAGCCGATGGGAATGGACCACCAGATGCCCGTCACACCGATAGCCGGGATTGTGGCCAGCCAGTAAGACAGCACGACACGTGTGCCCAGCGACACGACGGTCAGCACCACCGACATGCCCGGCTGGCGGACGGCACGGTAGTAGCCGTAGAGCAGGAAAAGGAGGCCGATGCCTACGTAGAACGCGCCCTCAATCCGCAGGTACTCTACGCCGATTGCGAGAATTTCCGTTTCGTCGGGCAGCACGAAGATGAGCATCAGCTGACGTGCCAGAAAGAAGACCGCCACCGACACGAGCAGCGAGAACGCCACGGTCACGGCCAGTGCGCTCCGCAGGCCGCGGCGCACGCGGTCGTGGCGGCCTGCACCGTAATTCTGTGCAA
>HF989157.1:0-1892 GCA_000431275.1 Prevotella sp. CAG:755
ATAGTTTCGGCTAACACTCGTCTACGATGGTTAAAAACAACGCCAGTCCGTGCTTCCCACCGATTATTTGTGTATTTTTGCAGCTGTTTCGAGATAACTTGACCCGTTGAAAGTGAAAATACTCTTTGTCCTTTCAGCTTTTACCCTGCTGTGCTTCGCTTCCAGCCGTCCGATGCTTCTCTTCCGGGCGGTGCTGGATGCTCCGTCCGACACACTCCAGCCCACAACCAGGCTCGACAGCACGGCGCATGAGGAAGTGGCGAAGCTCCTCGCACTGACTCCCGATTCTGTCGCACTGACAAAAAAAACGGTCAGGGCGACAGAAGATTCTGTAACTATTCCAGAACAGCCGGACAGTATGTCCCGCGACAGCCTCGCCCTGTCTCTGCTTCCGCCCGACTCTTTGTCTGTTGATTCTCTGCTGGCTGACAGTCTTGCAGCTGACAGTGCAGACAAAAAAAGCACCGGTATCACCGATCCCATCACCTACACGGCACAGGACTCGATGGTCTATGACGCGAACACCGGTTTGGCCTGGCTTTATGGCAGCAGCAAGGTCAACTATCAGGACATGCAACTCGACGCGGCCAAGATCGCAATCAACATGGACAGCAGCCTTGTCCATGCGCAGGGCGTCGCGGACACTGCCGGGGTGCTACAAGGCAAGCCCGTCTATGCCCAAGGTGGCGACACCTATAAGAGCGAAAAGATGAGCTTTAACTTCAAAACCAAGAAAGGCTTTATCAACAACGTAGCGACGACTCAGGGAAACGGTTACCTGCAAAGTGAAGATTCAAAGCGGACGTCGGACGGTACACTTTATTTGAAGCATGCCAAATACACTACCTGCGACGCCGAGCATCCCCACTTCTATCTCGCCCTGTCGAGTGCAAAAGTCTATCCGGGCAAGGAAGTTATCTTCGGGCCGGCCCATTTGGTCGTGCAAGACGTCCCTCTTCCTTTGGCTATACCTTACGGTTTCTTCCCGTTCAGCAAGAAGTATTCCAGCGGCTTTGTCATGCCGAAGTATGGCGACGAGACCTCACGCGGTTTCTACCTGCGCGACGGCGGCTACTACTTTGCTATCAATGACTACCTCGACCTGAAAGTCTTGGGCGAGATCTATACGAAAGGGTCGTGGGGCGTGAGTGCCGAAACGAACTACAACAAACGCTACCGCTTTTCCGGTAATTTCTATTTCAGCTACCTCAACACCGTCGAAGGCGAGCGCAACATGCCCGACTACTCCGTCACCAAGAGTTTGAAGATCCAGTGGACCCACCGGCAAGACGCCAAGGCCTCTCCCAACCAGTCGTTCTCCGCTCGCGTCAACTTTGCCTCTGAAAGCTACGAACGCTCGAATCTTGAGAGCATGTATAATCCCTTGGCATATACCCAAAGTACGCGAGCCAGCAGCGTGAGCTATTCACGCACGTTCCCGCGCATCGGACTTACCATTGCAATGTCGAGCAACTTGACGCAGAGTCTGCGCGACAGCTCCATCGCTGTCACTCTGCCTGACCTGAGCATCTCGCTCAACCGCTTTTATCCCTTCAAGCGTAAGAAGGCTGCCGGGCGTGAACGCTGGTACGAGAAAATATCCCTTTCGTATACCGGCCAGCTCAGCAACAGCATCACGACCAAGGAGAGCGAACTCTTCCACTCCAACTTGATCCGCGACTGGCGTAACGGGATGCAGCATAACATCCCCATTAGCGCCACCTTCTCTCTCTTTAAGCACATCAACATCTCCCCGAGCATCAACTTCACCGACTACATGTACACAAACAAGGTGATGCAATCGTGGGACAACGAGCGCCAAGAGGTCCGCCGCGACACGGCCTACGGTTTCTATAACCTTTACGAATGGAGTGCCAGCCTGTCGGCCAACA
>HF989157.1:1962-7016 GCA_000431275.1 Prevotella sp. CAG:755
AGGGAAAGATCATAGCTATCCGACACGTCCTGAAACCTTCCGTCTCGTTCAGCTATTCGCCCGACTTCACCTCGTCGCGCTACGGATACTTCGACACGTACGTCCGCACCAATGCTGACGGTACGGTCAGCACAGAGACTTACTCCCCTTACCAGAACGCGATTTTCGGATACCCCAATTCGACCATGTCGGGCAGTCTGAACATGGAGTTGTCCAACAACGTCGAGATGAAGGTAAGGAGCGACCGCGACACCACGGGAGTGAGGAAAATCAGTCTTATTGATGAACTTTCGGCACGTATGTCTTATAATTTCGCCAACAAGACCCGTCCGTGGAGTGACCTCAACATGAACGTCCGTCTCAAACTCACGAAAAACTATACATTCTCTCTTGCCGCCACATTCGCTACCTATGCTTATAAGTTCGACGAACGGGGCAATGTGGTCACCAGCGACCGTACCGAATGGAGCTACGGACGTTTCGGCCGCTTCCAAGGAATGTCGCAGAACCTGTCGTATACGTTCAACAACCAGACATTCCAGGAACTTTTCGGCAAGCGGAAACGGCGTGATGCCTCGTCCGACAATAGCGACGGTGCGGAGACCACCAGCGACGGCGAAGACAGCAACGTCGACCCCGACTTGAAAAATAGCCGGAAAGGTTCCCAGAAAACCGAGAAGGCTGAGGTGGACGAAGACGGCTACCTCAAATTCAGCATGCCTTGGGCCCTGACCGTCTCTTACGGTGTCACGATGTCAGAAGACCGCTCCAAGCGCATCAATCCCAAACGCATGCGCTACCCGTACTCTTTCACACAGACGCTGAACTTTTCCGGTTATTTGCGCATTGCCCAAGGCTGGAACATCTCGTTCTCCTCGGGTTACGACTTCAATTATCACGAGCTCTCGATGACCACGGCGTCGCTCCAACGCGACCTCCACTGCTTCTCGATGTCGTGCTCTGTGGTGCTGCGTCCCTATTCGTCGTTCAATTTCACATTCCAGGCCAAAGCCTCAGAGCTGGCCGACGCTTTGAAGTGGGATAAGCGCAGTTCGTACAGTTCGAATATCGAATGGTATTGACCTATCCGAACCAAACTCCATAACATCTTGCAATATGAGACAGCTCCTCCCAATGTGCCTCGCTGCGATGGCAACAGCTTTCACTCTGGCAGCTTGCGACGGTGGTGAGTATGAAACTCACAGCACCCGCTTTTTCAATGTTCCGGACGGCGGCATGACGTTCTATGCCGACGAGACCCTCGACTCCTGCGGCATTGAGTCATTTGACAGTTGGACCGCATCGACCGACGCTTCCGACTGGCTGGCCTTTTCGCCGACGGGTGTCGATGTGCCGGGCGGATACTATTCCGTGGACTGGTTCTATGTGAAACCCAGCCCCAACACAACGGACTATAAGCGTGCTGCGATGATCAATGTGGACTCTTATCACGACGTGGGGCTTTATGTCGAGCAGTCGCCAAACCTCAACATTGGCCGCCCCACTGCCACGACTCCTGCAACGGGCGACAAACTTAACTTCGTACTCGATGTCAATCCCTCAGGCGCCCGCGACAGCATCTCGTTTACCATCTATTCCGACGAGGCAACCCTTAGTGGCGGTGACGAGTGGGCCGGACTTCCCGACAGCACTTTTACACGTGGCGAACACAAGGTCTATCTCAACGTGATGGCCAACTTGACGGGCAATCGCAGGCAGACTTCGTTCACCCTGACCTCTGCCGGCGTCAGCAACACCATTAACGTGACGCAAGACGTGCCTACGGCCAACTGAACTGTCCCAACGTGCACACGCATGGCTAAACGGAAGCGGGGGATTTTGACACAGCCGCCCGCAGGCTGTTAGTCACCGTATTGTCGCGCACTGGCCATTGGTTGGCCGGTGCGTGGCTTTTTTGAGTCAGGGCGATAGTGAAAACCATCAGCCGGCTGGTTTTTCCAGTCAGCCGACTTGCCAATCCGGTCAGGGCAGCCGGCTTTCGTTATCTTTTGTGACTGATGAATGCTGGCGGTCTGGTTGAGCCAGCGGAAAAGCAAGTGTATCCTTGCCTTGGCTCTCGCCTTTTGCGTATCTTTGCCCACATGAACCATGTAATCGACAAAGGAATGGAAAAGAAATATGAAGTTGTCTATATCTGTCACGACGTAGAACGGCTGGGGGGAGCAGCGCTTTCATTGATGAATTTGATCCATGCTCTGCGCGAAGAGGTCCATCCCATCGTCGTGCTGCCGGGCGGAGCAGGCGAGGCTGTGCACGATTATTTCGTGGCGAAAGGTTGCGAGTGTTTGACCATTCCTTTCGTTCTCAATACAACGATTCTCCCGTGCTTCCGTACGAAGGTGAAGTTCCTTCCTAAATTCGTTCGTTACCATTGGCATAATGGCCGCTTGTTGCGGCGTCTTACAACGCAGTTGTCGGGGCGTCCTATCCGGCTGGTGCATTCCAATTCCAGTGTGGTGACGTTCGGCTATCACCTTGCCCGGCGTTTGGGGGTGCCCCATGTGTGGCACTTGCGCGAGTTTCAAGATCGCGACTTCGGTGTCCGTCCGTTTTGTGGCTGGGCGGAGCTGAAACGGAAAATCTATCGTTCGGACGCCGTCATTGCCATATCCGGCGCGGTCTATCGCCATTGGCAGCTGGAACGCGCCTGTCGCGCCTATTGCATGACCGATGCCGTACGCCCAGCCTCAGATGTGGCCGTTTGCTTGGACAAGGAGAAATATATCGTTTTCTGTGCTGCCGGTTTGACAGACCGGAAAGGCACACACTGGGCTGTTGAGGCTTTTGCACAGTCGGGATTGGCCGCACAGGGCTATGTGTTGAAACTGATCGGTGCCTGCAATCTGGACTACCGCAAGCGTCTTGAAGCGCTCGCCGTGCAGTGGAAGGTAGACCAAGCGGTGGAGTTCGTGGGGTTCTGTGCCGATGTGCGCCCCTACTTGTTGCGTGCTACGGCATTTTTGATGTGTTCGCAAGACGAAGGGCTCGGTCGCGTCACAGTTGAGGCTTTCTTTTATGGTTGCCCCGTGGTAGCCCGTAACTCAGGCGGGACGCCGGAATTCGTCCGCCATGGCGTCAACGGTTTCCTATATAATAATGTGTCGGAATGTGCCGCGTTGCTCAGTCGGATGCCGGCGCAGAATTTCGCCCGGCTTGCCGATGAGGCACACCGTACGGCAGTGGAGGAGTTTTCGGAGGAAGCCTATGCCCGGAAGCTGCGTCCGGTTTATGCGCTGTTCCTCTAAGTGAAATGAGGCTGAGGGTTAGCGGCGTGTCGTGTTGTCGCAGGGCCATACGTGGTTGAGGTACCCCAGTTTGTAGAAGTTGAAGAGCCATACTGCGGGCCGGCGTCCTAACAGATTCCGGCGTAAGGCGCTCTTTGTCATACCAAAGCACCATTCCACAACAGCCCCGAGCCCTAGTTGGCGCAGGCGCATGAGTTGCAGGCTGAGCCTGACATGTGGTGCGAGTTGAGGAGCGTGAGTGGCCAATGTCCGCAGGGCTTCTTCTGTTTTTCGGAGGAATGTGGTGTTGTCTTCGATATCGCAGTTGAGCAACGGGTTGTCAATGTGGATCACCCGGGCTCCGGATTCGGCCAGCTTATGGCCGAAAAGAACGTCCTCGTAACCATAATCGCGCAGGGATTCGTCGAACGGTGTCGCCAAAAATGTACTGCGCCGTATCATGAAATTGAACGATCTGAATGCCGCATAAGGAGCGGCATTGCGTCTGGCAACCGTGTGGCTGCGTTCGGCGTGGTGTTCGTAACGGTAGCGCAGGCTGACTGCCTCTGACGGTTGCTGGCGGGGGTGGACGATGCCGCCGCAGACCACGTCTGCCTTTCCGTTCATTGTTGTTGCATAGCGTGATAGGAAATGATTGTCGGGTGGCAGACCATCGCTATCGAGAAAGAGGAGCCATTCACCCCGTGCTTCGCGTCCCAGCATGTTGCGGATGCCCGCCCGCCCCAAATTATGCGGCGGACGCAGGCTGCGGATGTCAACTCCGTTTTCCAACCTTCGGCAAGCGCTGGCTACCTCGTCTCTCGTCGATGCATCGTCGCCGATAAGGATTTCCACACCGGCAGTCAAGGCCTTGGCCTGCTTGTCCAGTGCGCAGACTAAGGCGGTGCAATCGTAGTTGAACGTTGGGACGAGCACCGAAAGTTTGGGACGGATTGCGGCATCCGCAGCCTGTGAGGCGAGGGGAGTAAACACCTTCTCCATGAGGGGATGTAGATTTATAAATTCCGGCGTGGCCTGTCACACCGGCTACTGTGCGCAAAGTTAGCGTTTTCTCCCAAATCAGACTTGGTTTCGCGGCAGTCTCTGCTTCGAGCGAGGTTATCTGTCGTTGAATTGACACGCGTGTGGCGTGCTGTGGGAGAACTTTGGGCGCTATTTGCGGCTGTAATCTGAAATGTACGTTAAATAACGATTTCAAATTGGGATTTTTTGTGCGACGTCGAAGAAAAATGTATATTTGCAGCGTTGAACCTTAAAACTGAGGTCATATTTTGTTTCACTAAAATAAAGTTTTATGCAAAAAAGATGTTTACTTAGTTTGCTGGCGCTCTTTTGCGTCTTGACTGGGTGGGCACAGGTTCCTGGTACGGAGAAAGGCTTTACGCGCGTAGGCGCAGCCACCATTACCGAAGGAATGAATGTGGCTTTTCAGACAATTTCAAGCACGAACCCGTACAACTGGTTCAACGGAGAAGGCGCTGCCGGAAGTTTCTCTTCCAAGTCTATCTTCGTTGTAGAAGCAACTGGCAATACGGCGGAAGAAAGCGGTCAGCCGCTCTATCGTCTGCGTCAGAAGAATGCTGAGGCAGATGTGGCTTATCTGCAGGCTCCTTCCACAGCTGCCACGAACATCACGATGGGTCCTGTGGAAACAGCCGTTGAAGTGGAGTTCCGTCCTTATTCCGAGCAGTCGAGTTCCGACGGTGCTGAGTTCGCTGATCAGATGGACAACGAGTTGACAACCCGTGTGACGGCCATTGTGAACGGAACGGTTACCCGTCTGAACTG
>HF989158.1 GCA_000431275.1 Prevotella sp. CAG:755
TCGCACCCCGCCCTGGCCGAAGCCTACTCGCCGATGACCATCCGCTTCTTCATCCTGCAAGCCCACTACCGCTCGACGGTCGACTTCTCGAACGAGGCGCTCGCCGCAAGCCGCCGCGGATTCGAACGGCTCATGGAAGGCATGGCACAGCTCGGCCGCATCGAAGCCCGCCCCGACGGCGACGTGACCCTTGCCTGGGCCGACGAGCTCCGCGACAAATGCTACGCCGCCATGGACGACGACTTCAACTCGCCCGTCGTCATCAGCCACCTCTTCGACGCCTGCCGCACGGTCAACCGCGTGGCCGACGGCCACACCACCATCACGCCCGACGCCCTCGAAGCCCTGCGCGGCGTCTTCCGCACCTTCGTCGCCGACCTGCTCGGCCTGCGCACCGAAGCCGAAGGCAACGCCAGCCGCGAAGAGGCCTTCGGACGCGCGGTCGACCTGCTGCTCGACGTGCGCCAGAGCTCGAAAGCCAATAAGGACTGGGCCACGAGCGACAAGATCCGCAACGAACTGACAGCCCTCGGCTTCGAAATCAAGGACACAAAAGACGGGGCCACCTGGCGGCTGAACAAATAAACACCCGGCGAAAGTTTGGCCAGTTGGCAGGAAATCCGTAACTTTGCGCCGCCGCTACGGGATAGCGGCCAATTCAAACCTATTAACCACAAAAATTACAAAATGGCAACTAAAATCAGACTGCAGCGCGGCGGCCGTAAGGGCTACGCCTTTTACAGCATCGTCATCGCTGACTCGAGAGCACCACGTGATGGTAGATTCACTGAGAAGATAGGAACGTATAACCCGAATACGAACCCTGCCACCGTAGATTTGAATTTCGAACGCGCACTCTATTGGGTCGAGACCGGCGCACAGCCCACGGACACCGTGCGCAACATCCTCTCGCGCGAAGGCGTGATGCTGATGAAGCACCTCCGCGGAGGCGTCAAGAAAGGCGCATTCGACGAAGCCGCCGCCAAAGCCAAGTTCGAGGCATGGAAAGCAGGCAAGACACAGGCCGCAGAAGCCATCGTAACAAAGACCGCCGAGGCCAAGAAAGCCGCTGCCGCCGCCCGACTTGAAGAGGAAAAAGCCATCAACGCCAAAATCGCAGAAAAGGTAGCCGAGAAGAAAGCCGCCGAAGCTGCCGCCAAAGCCGAAGCCGAGGCCGCCGCTGCTGCTGAGGCCGCAGGTGCCGACGCGCCCGCCGAGGCTCCCGCCGAAGCATAAACAGGCGACGCGACCATCCACACACAGGCCGGAACGCTCACACATGGCGAGCGTTCCGGCCTGTTCCGTATCCCCGGCGGCTCGCGCCCCGCAGGAGGCAGGAACGTTGCCCCTGTGCTCCGGCATCAGGCACAATGCCGAATCTGGCGGACGGGCGGCGGTTCCGTACGTGCCGGCCGCGCCGAGGGACACGCCTCACGACAAGAATCACGGCAGGCCCCGACATAGTCCCCATATTCTCCCAACAAGCGCAAAAAGGGGACGCCACCAAAGAGTTACTGGCCTGAAATACGTATATTCGCGAAGGAACTCAAAGAATGAGGACATGGCAGAAGTGGAAAACATCATCATCAAGGATACCCTCGAAGGACTGGGCACGGACGCTTACAGCAATTACCTTGCCCACGCCCTTTGCCTGGCTGGCCGCTGCAAACTGAAATACAACGGAAAGGAACGCGAGCTGCAAGCGGGCGACCTGATGATTGTCCGCAAGGGGAAGCTGGTGGAAAGCATCCTCCCGGCGGCCGATTTCCGGGTAAAGGTCATATACGTCACCTCAGAGTTTGTCGTACTCTCCACGCCGCTCAGCAACTACGGCATGAAAGGCCAACTCGCCCTGTTCCTCAATCCCATCATGAAACTGGATGCCGGACAACGGGAACTGTGCCGCAAGGATTCCGAGATGGTGGAATCAAGACTGGCGCAGACCGGCCACCACTTCCGCCGCGACCTGCTGATAGCCTCCATTCAGATGCTCATCATCGACTTCTTCGATTTCCATTCCCACCTCTACGGAGTGGACAACATCCCGCTGCCAAGCGCCGCCATCATGAGCCGTTTCCTCAACATGCTGGAAAACGGGACGTTCCGCGAGCACCGTGAGGTCAACTGGTACGCCGACAAGCTGTGCGTCACGCCCAACTACCTGTCCGAAATATCCCGGAAGATAAGCGGCTACGCCGCCAACTACTGGATAAGCCGCTACACCGTCCTCGACATTTCCCGCCTGCTGCGCGACAGGTCCCTGACGTTCGCCCGCATTTCCGACATGTTCGGCTTCTCGTCGCCGGCCTATTTCAGCCGCTACGTGCAACAGCATCTGGGAGTAAGCCCGACAGCGTTCCGGGGCTGATATTCTTTCCCTTGTCAAGTAGCCATAACGCCTATAAAGGAAGAGACTGACATTAAATAGGCGGACCGAACGACCCGAATTATGTGCTTCTTCACTTCGTTGGTAAGGAAGCCACTTTCTGGATTAACGGCGAATTTTCTCACTCCGACATCTGATATTCATGGAACTATCAGATTGGTTCAAAGGGTTTTTCAGCTGGCGAATGGATTGCCGGGAGTAAAAGGTGAGGTCGTGGAAAAAGGCAAAGTCTATTATCTCACCTTCTTGGAATGTACTTGCCATTTGTGCAAGAAAGGATATGTCACAACGCCTTTACTCTGTGAATGCTCCCGTCAGAGTGTTCCCTACTCTTTGCAAAGCCTTTGGAAAGGGCGGGATTTTCAGGTGGAACCCTGCCATTCCATTTTGCAAGGCGAACAGGATTGCAGAATGAGGATTGAAGTAGTTTCGGGCTGACCGGTGCCGTCCGCTTCTATAAGAAAACAGATAAAAGCCAAGTTCGAGGGGAGGTTTGTTAACATATACCCTCATTATCCCCGACAACACCACTTCCGCCCCGACAACCGCCGTCCGGAGCCTGGACAATCCGTAAAAAAGGCACAAGCATCCGTAATCCGTGTAGGAAAGGACCCGATATTACGCCGTACCTTTGTCCGTATAGAAAACCAATTAAGCAAAACGATATGCAGACCATCAAACTGACAAACGGCGTGGAAATGCCGTTATTGGGCTACGGGGTGTTCAAGGTCGCCCCGCAGGAATGCGAACGGTGCGTCAGCGATGCCCTGAGCGTGGGCTATCGCCTGATTGACACGGCGCAGGCCTACTTCAACGAAGAGGGAGTAGGAAACGCCGTCAGCAAGAGCGGGATTCCCCGACAGGACATCTTCCTGGTGACGAAAGTATGGATTTCGAATGCCGGCGAGGAGAAAGCGGCGGCAAGCATCGACGAGAGCCTGCGCAAGCTCCGGACCGACTACATCGACCTGCTGCTCATCCATCAGGCATACGGCGACGTGTTCGGCTCATGGAGGGCGATGGAGAAAGCCTACCGCACGGGCAAGGTGCGCGCCATCGGAGTAAGCAACTTCCAGGCAGGACGTTTCTTCGACTTCGCCCACTATGTGGACATCAAGCCGATGGTGAACCAGCTGCAATGCAATCCGCTCGTCCAGCAACAGGGCATCGGGCCGGTTCTTGCGGAGCACGGCACGAAGATGATGGCATGGGGGCCGCTCGGCGGCGAGGGTGCCGAAGGCGTGGTCAAGGACGAACTGCTCGCCTCCATCGGCAAAGGCTACGGGAAGACCGCCGCACAGGTGGCACTGCGCTGGCTCACGCAGCGGGGCATCGTCGCCATCCCCAAGAGCACGCATGTGGAGCGTATGCGGCAGAATCTGGACATCTTCGACTTCACGCTAACCGACGAGGAGATGAAACGTATCGCCACGCTCAACCGCCACGACGCGGGGACGGTCAGCTTCGGCGACCCGCAGTTCGTGAAGTTCCTGATTGAGACCTACGGGTAAAGAAAAGCAAGAACTCCCGCAGCGCAGAGAATCCCGTTGCGGGAGTTTCTTGTATAGACTTTTATTTGAGTTTCCGAATTACCCGGCACGGATTCCCCACCGCTATTTTTTTAGGAGATGCTTTTCCTATCGTGTGTGTCAGGCCATCACAGCCTTGCTCCCCAAACCATCTTCTCCACATCCTCCAGCGTGGCGTTGAAGAAGCGCTTCTCCTTGTTGATCGAGCGCATCTGCCGCATCTCCCCGTCGGTCAGCTGGAAGTCGAAAATCTAGATGTTCTCCCTGATGTAGTCGGGATTCGAAGCGCCGGGGATGACGGAGAAACCCTCCTGGATGTGCCAGCGCAGGATGACCTGTGCCGGGGTCTTGCCGTGGGCTTCGGCTATCTGCTTTATCACGGGGTCACGCAGCAGCGCACCGTTGCTCATCACGCCGCCCAACGGGAACCAGCATTCCACCTGGATGCCCTCCGCAGCGGCCTGCCCCCCTTATTGCAGCCTTGACTCCTGCTGACGGACAGGCCAGTCCTGGGCTGTTGTCATACGCCTTAGGGAAATGCAGACAGGAAATGAGGCGCCTCTCTGCTGCACCTCATTTCCTGTCTCACTAAAAGCAAAAGCCTTGATCAAAGCGCACCACATCGGCGCGCCTGTGGCGGTTGACGCAACCTGCCATCACCAGCCCCGCTGGCACAATGAGGCAATGGCCGTGCCGGCCATTTGGCCCTGGGCATCACCTTACTTCCCCAGCCTCGTCAGCCACTTTACCGTGTCGGGGGCATAGTGTGAGAAGAACAGGCTCTCGCCCTTGTCCAGCCTGCCAATGGCGTCCATGTCCTCGGCGGAAAGGGAGAAGTCGAACACATCGAAGTTCTGCACCATGCGTTCCTTGTGCGTGGACTTCGGAATGACCACCACACCGCGCTGGATGAGGAAACGCAGGGCGGTCTGAGCCACGGACTTGCCGTATTTCTCGCCGATGGCTTTCAACACGGGGTTAGTGAAGAAGTCGTTGCGTCCTTCTGCGAACGGCCCCCACGACATGATTTGCGCGCCGTACTCCTTCATGATTTCCTGCGGCTGGCGTTGCTGGTTGAACACGTGCGTCTCCACTTGGTTCACCATCGGCTTGATGCCGCAGAACTCGGCGAGATCGATGAAGCGGTCGGGATAGAAGTTCGACACGCCGATGGCGCGGAGCTTGCCTGCCCTGTACGCTTCCTCCATGGCGCGGTAGGTGCCGTAGTAGTCGTTGAACGGCTGGTGGATGAGCAGCAGGTCGATGTAGTCAGTCTGGAGCTTGCGCAGGCTCTCGTCGATGGAAACCTTTGCCTTCTCATACCCGGCGTTGGATATCCACACCTTTGTCACAAGGAACAGTTCCCCGCGCGGGATGCCGCTTTTCTTCACCGCACGGCCCACGCCTTCCTCGTTGAAGTAAGCCTGCGCCGTGTCTATCATCCGGTAGCCCACGCTCAGGGCATCCGTTACGCAGCGCTCACACTCCCCGGGAGTCACCTGATACACGCCATAACCTAAAACCGGCATTTCCACACCGTTTGATAATTTTACTGTCTGCATGATTCTTTGTTTTTATCGGGTTGTTACTACTTGATGTATTCCTGTCTGCCTCGGGCACTTGCTTCAATCCATCGTTCCCGCATATTCCCGCCTGCCACCCGGGCGACATGAATGTCGCCCCTACGATTGACAAACCGCCGCCTGGGAAACGTAGGGGCGCCACTTGTGACGCCCGCCAACCGATTGGGCGGAACCAAACCGCCGCCCGGGAGACGTAGGGGCGCCACTTGTGACGCCCGTAGACCGATTGTGACGCCCGCCAACCGATTGGCGGAACCAAACCACCGCCCGGGAAACGTAGGGGCGCCACTTGTGACGCCCGTAGACGGATTAGCGGAACGGCACGTCCAAACTGCCGCGCCGAGGTGAGCCGTAAAACGATATGCGCTCTGCTCTTTGTCCGTTCCGTTACTGCTCACGGTGCAAAGTTACGCCGCTTTCGCGCCCTTCTTATTTCACAAAAGGCTTCTATTGTTTCACCAAAAGCACAAATCTTTTTGCACGATACGGATAATCGCAATAATTTTGCGGTATGGCAAAGGAGAAAGAACTGGAAATCGTATATTCCACACGGTTCCAACTGATAGGTTCGGTGAAACTGAAAGGCTGGTGCGTCCACATGGTGTGCCTGCAAGGAGAAGGCTTCTTTACTTACGACGGCCGTCCGTTTCACATGAAGAAGCATGACGCTGTGGTCATCAATGCGCCCCAGCAAGTGCATATAACCGGTCAGAGTGAAGATTTGGAAGTGGAAGTCCTGACGGCTCCGCTTGACTTCCTCTCCAACCAGCTTCCGGCAAACAATTATGGCATAGGAGGGGGCATCAGCCTGTACGACAACCCAATCATCCCCTTGTCAGAAGAGGACGCGGAGCGACTGGTGCGCGACATACACAACATCCGCGACCGCATCGCCGACACCGGCCATCTGTTTTACCGCGAGCTGATAGGCGGGCTGGCCCTCCCGCTGATTTACGACCTGTTTTATTTCCACGCCAAGAACCACACCCCGATATTCGCCACGGACAGGAGCATGTATGTCGTAAAGGAACTGATGGCGTTGCTGGAAAGCGGACGCAGCAAGAAATACCGGGAAGTGGCTTATTATGCTGAACAACTGAACGTGACCGTCAAGTACCTCTCCAACACCGTAAAGCGGCAGACGGGCAAGAGCGTCACTTTTTACATCGACCGTTACACCGTTCCGATGATAAGGGAGTATCTCGAAAACCCGACGCTCTCTATCGCTCAGATTGCAGAGGAAATGAACTTCACTACACTCTCCTATTTCAGCCGTTATGTGACCAGGCATCTCGGAATGTCGCCGAGGGCTTACAGGGAGTCACTGGCGCCGAAATAATCGTGCCGACGTCACAAAAGGAGGTATCGTGCGCTTTGACTCAGCCGTACCGCATAAAATGGTCATCACAATAGTGAATGAATTTATTGGGGAACTCGATACGGGAGATTGAACAAGCTGGGAATATAAAATAAAGCACAGTGAATCTACATCACAATGAAAACGAACTACGGCCTTGAAAGGACGTAAACTACCAGCATCCATAAGAATTAAGCACGAAGGAACAAGCATGCCTAACTAAAAACGGCGTATGGAGCGAATGCCGTGCATGATGCACATCTGCTCAGAATCTCTGTCGAAGGCATTGCCTGTGACTCGAGACTCGCAATAGAAACCTCGCCCGACAGCTTCCACTCCCGGCCTGAAATATCAGACACGTATGGACTCATCAAGAAATGCGTCACAATTTCCAAGGACTAATTTCATTTGTTGAGAAAATGATAGTATTGACTGCTATCTTTCTATATTTTTGTCAGACCGTCCATGTCTGGTTGATTAAGATGGAACTAATTCGATTAACATTTATATGTTTTTCGACATACATCGTACAATTCCCCTAAAAAAACATTTCGATTTGCTTTCTTTTATTTAACTTTGTTGCCGGAAGTTCCTCTTTCAACAAGAGAGGGAAACAAAAGTGTTACGGGTTGTAACTAGTTTACTATGAGCACATTGTCTAATGTGGAAACTCGACGAGGCGAGTATAATCCTCTTACGCCGGACTTACCTCCAGCGTCACCCTCTGAAAAACAAGACATTACGACAGAGGTGTCGGTGAAATACGCGCCTGATCCAGACAAGAAATGGTTTGTACTACGCGTAACCTACAATAGGGCAAATCAAGCTATCGTTTTTTTAGAAAAAAACAATGTAAGCACCTATATTCCAAGACATTTTGTATGGAAATCCACCAAGGGTAAAAGGAGGAAATCACTTCAACCTCTTCTTTCTAATTTACTGTTTGCATATACTTCTCAAGAAGTGTTGGATTCTTGCATAAAAACAACACCGGCCCTATTTTTCATTTCCTATTATTACGACCACTTCAAGACTTTGCCCTGTGGGAAAAATCCACCTCTTACGGTTGACTACCGGGAGATGGTGAATTTCATCCGCTTAACGAGCGTCAACAATGAACATATATGTGTGGTAACCCTACAACAATGCCATTACAAGAACGGAGACTGGGTACAAGTTGTAAAAGGCGATTTTGAAGGAGTTGTCGGAAAAGTAGCGAGAGTGACAGGGCAGCAACGTGTAGTGGTCAAGTTGGAAGGAGTTTGTCTTGCTGCTACAGCCTATATACCGAACAGCTTTATTGCAAAGATTCCAGGCAACGATAATCAAATGTTTAAATCAGTATAATACGGGAACAGACTTTGTAAAATCATATATATGCTTACCTTACCTTTATTTATTGCTGTTGAAGATTCGTGCTCAGAAAATAGCAGTGTGTTATTAGGGCAGCTGGAAAATGGGGATTACTGTTTCATAAACCCGGTATGGATTGTTTTCTTCTTTATTCTTATAGTCTGTATCATACGCTTGTATTTGTGGGCGAGAGAGCTTGTAAGATTGGTGAGAGGAAAGTTTAATATCCCATCGCTGATAAATGAAGTGTTACCGGAAACGGCTTGGCTTGTTTTCGTTTCTGGTATGGCTATATATTATGTCGGGTATGCTTATGCTGGAACAGTGGGTTGTTTTGTGACGCTTGCACTGCGTTCAGCCCTGTCTGCATTCGAAATGTTTTTGTCAAAATCCAATTTGATTGGCATTGCGGAAAATTGCAAAAATAACTCCGGCTACATGTTTTGCTTTGCTCTCATCCATGCGGCAGCAGTAGCGGTAAGCATGATTTTTGCTGTAGCGTGCTTTGGCAAACGGGTGGCGGATTATATGCGAGGACTCATCTGGATATATGCACCTAAGAAGCCCGAGCTGAATGTGTTTTGGGGATTGAATGAAAAAAGCATGCTTCTGGCTAAAAATATCTACAAAGAGACTAAAGGTAAGGCTAGAATTGTTTTTGTAGATTGGCCGCAGACTCAAGAAGAAAACAGGACCGGACAGGGCTTCAGTGGCATAATGGGCTTACTGTCTTATAAATCTAAGGCTGCAAAGCAACTTTCAGATATAAAGTATATCCTATTACGAAGCTCAATGTCGCCGGATGCAATAGATGCGACTCATCCGGAAATACTTCGGGAGATAAACCTCGGAAAGCTGGCAAAATTCATGAACAGATCAGAGCAAACAAACTTTTTTGTCTTATCCAACAATGAAAATGCCAATATACACGCAGCCATCAATCTACTGACCTGTGAAGCAGGAAGAAATGCAAATCGCATATACTGTAATGCCAGGGAAACAAAGGAAGTAGCAATTCTGGCTGAACCTACCAAAGGAAAACTACAAATCATTGATGATTCGAAAGCTGCCATCATGGAGTTTGCCATGCGGAAAAACGAAGAAGGCAAATGCCTTGCCCATCCCATCAACTTTGTAGAAATAAATCATCAGTTAGGTTGCGTGGAGACAAAGAAACCGTTCACCGCATTCATCATCGGTTTTGGCACTACCGGACAGGAAGCATTACGATTCCTTTATGAGTTTTCAGCTTTTGCAGACTGCCACGGAAAGAAAACGCCTGTGGATTTTCATGTGTTCGACAAACAAGTCGACGAGATGAGAGGAGAGCTGTACCAAGAGATACCGTCCTTACCTCTTTTAGAGGACATAAATGAAATTACACTCCACTCGTGCAATGCCGGAACACTCGAATTCCTTGACCAATTGCACAGACTTGTAGACAATCTAAACTACGTGGTAGTTGCCACAGGGGAAGACGAGCGCAACCTACACATTGCTACCATGATTTATGAATATGCCCTGCAACACCGACAGAACGGTTTCAATAAATTCAAAATCCTTGTGCGCCTTTATGACTCCGGCTCTGAATACAAATTCCAAAAAATAATTGAAGCTTATGGAAACTGCCATTTTTCTGCTATGGAACATTTCGGTAATCCAAGCGACATTTATACAAAGAAATGGGTGGTGGATGATGCGGAAAAAGATGAAGCAGTCAAGTTCTATGAAGCTTATTGCCAGGTTGCCCATGAAGAATGCAGGTCGTTTAACGATAGGTGGGATTACGAAGTAGGAAGAGAACAGACCAAATTATTAGGATACCGAAGAATAAACAGGAAGCTGATGCAAGACAGGGCGAACAGCAAGCACTGTTACACCAAAGAAGTGCTGCTGGGTCTACATGATATGTCAGAGACGCCCGTACTTCCGTCATGGCCGATTAAAATGGAAACAGGAAGCCAAGCAGAACAGGATTGGCGTTGCCGACTCCTCAATGTTTCGATAGGCGAACACCTCAGATGGAACGCATCACACCTGATGATGGGATATTTGCCCATGCCGATTGAAGAAGCAAAAGCCATATCGAATAGTTGCAATGAAAAGACAAAAAAGCACCTTTGTATTACTGATTGGGACAAACTGCCTGCAAACCCCGACTACAAAGAATACGACTATATGGTAGTATGCACAACGGTAGAACAATATAACAAGAGGAAACACGATAATGATTAAAAAGATTAAAGTTATTTGGACATTTTTGCGGAAGCATTTTGACAAGGCAATTTATAGAGGTGGCTGGATGCAATTTTTTTGGCTAACGGTTTTTGTTGCCTTTTGGGGTGCGTTAGGAGTGTGGGCATCATCTCGTTTTGATGTAGACGGATGGCGAGTGATAGAATTATTGCTTGACCCCGGTTCTTTCTGCGATTCCGATGAGGAAACGTGTGGGAAGGCAAATATTTATTTCCAACTGATAGTAACCCTTTTGGGGGCGGTGTTCTTCACAAGTTTGCTAATCGGTTCAGTCGGAAACTTTTTGGAACGACGGATTGACCGATACCGCAACGGAGGAGTAGCTTATGATGTGGACGACCACATCCTGATTATCGGAGCCGGTAGTATGTTGGTGAACCTGATAAAATCACTGTTGGAGGACGAAGCGAACACCAAGCGCGACATCGTTATCCTTACTTCAAAAGACGCGGAAGAGGTGCGTGGGCATGTCTTTTCAGAAATCCCCAAGAAGTACACACGCAACATCTATGTGTATTATGGAAGTCGTGTGCGGAAAGACACTCTGAACAAACTGGATGCATTCCAAACCAAGGCCGTTTATCTTTTGGGGGAAGATGACGAACCAGCACATGATTCCATCAACATGAAATGTTATGAAGCACTTACAGAAGTTTGCGAGCGTTCGCAACGTACCATTGAGTGTTACATGGTGTTGGAGCGGCTCACCTCTCTACAACTTTTTTATTATAGGCAAGACAATGTGTCTTCTGGCAAATTGCGGCTTACCGTCGTAAATTCATTAGAGAATGTAGCACAGCGTGTGTTGGTCAGCCAATCTTACCGGGACGGAGAGATGTATCCAACATTAGACCGGAATGGAATCCATACGGATGACGATAAGTTTGTACATTTCATCATTGTAGGAATGACTCCCATGGGATATGCCATGGCCATTACAGCAGCCCATGTATGCCATTTCCCTAACTTCCACAGTAAGGGGCTTCGAACAAAAATCACATTCGTTCAGGCTGGAATCAAGCAGGAAATGAATTTCTTCTTAGGCCGCTACAGCGAATTAATGAAGCTGTCATATTGGGAATATATCAATTTAGAAGATCCGTCACAGTGCAATGCATCTTATCCAGATGCCCGATATGTATCTTCATCGCCCGACAGGAAAGGTTTTTTGGATATAGAATGGGAGTTCATAGATGGCGGCATAGAAGCTCCGGAAGTAAGAGATTATTTAGAAAAGTGTGCTGAAAACAATGACAAGTCCGAACTGTTGACCATAGCCCTTTGCGGCGATTCCCCGGAAGAGAATGCTTCTGCTGCCCTTTTCCTGCCTGAAATCATCAATGAGAAGCAGATTCCGCTTTTCGTTTACCAACCGGGAGGCGACCAAATGATGCGGATTGTCAAATACTCTCCTCGATATTCTCACATTTATCCTTTTGGAATGAAAACCGACGCCTTTGACAAGCAATATCATGAACGGATGAAACAAGCGAGAAGAATCATGTACCTATACAGTCAGGATGGAACCATCAAGGACATGCCAGAAGGCGAAGAGGAAGAACTTGTCGAGAGCTGGTTCAACACCCAGTATGTTTTTCAACAGTCAAATATGTATGCCGCCAATTCCATCCCGTTCAAGATGAGAAGCTTATCTGTTCATGAGAACAAAGACCTTTCGGAAGAGGATATCGACTTAATAGCAAGGACGGAACACAACCGCTGGAATATAGAGCGGTTGCTGATGGGATTCAGCCCCTACCCGCTTTCCAAGCGTATGGCATTTAAGGAAGTTCTGTCTTCTAACAACCATAAAGCGAAAGAAGAGTTGGCCGAAAAACTTAAAGAGGCAAAAGAAAGACGGTTTAAGCACAAAGACATTGCCCCGTATGATGAACTTTTAGACGGTTCCAAGAAATACGACCGGACAATCGTCAAGAACATCTTTAATGTATCAAGAATATGATTAAACCAGCAGAATTTATCCATCCAGAAGATGCAGCCTGTTTATGACAGTTGAAAATGTCTAGACATAAGACAAAGCAATATCTAAGTATAGAGTAAGAGTAAATCAATAAACTATAATCTTATGACCCACGATGTGTTTATAAGTTATTCTAGTAAAGATAAAAACGTGGTTGATGAAATATGCAATCTATTTAGCATATACTCAATAACGTATTGGCGGGATACGAACGAGGTACATATGGGCGGAAAATTTATGGAGGACATAGTTGATGCAATCAATGCCTCATCCATCGTTTTGTTCATCTCGTCAGTTGATTCAAATCATTCAATTTACACGGCCAAAGAAGTCGCATTTGCATTCAATGCCGGTAAATATATTATTCCATACAAAATAGATGATTCTTCATTTAGTAAAAATCTGCAATTTGTTATGACAGATTTGAACTGCATCAATGCAACTCCTTATTCACAGCAAAAGGCAGAATTACTTATTCATGATATTTTGTCCTTATTACGAGGAGAGAGACATAAAGAAATGCACAAAACGCATAAGCGTGAATACATTGATGTTGAGAAATGGGACGAGCCTGGTAACAGAATTTGGCGGTACCTTAGAAAAATATTTCAAGATAAATAATAAATAAGTAAGTCATGGGAAAAATTAAAATTGATGGTTCTATTATTAGTAGAGCCACACAGGGAGAAAAGGATGCCATAATGGCCATGTTTCAGACATTTATGTCTGAGGACGAGAAAATTATCGCAGTAGAGTATTTTGGTAAATATGGAATTGCTGAATTCAACTTGCAAATGCAACAGAAT
>HF989159.1 GCA_000431275.1 Prevotella sp. CAG:755
TAGGCATTGAACAGGACGACGTATATGGAACAGCAATTATGTCAAAGCAGCAGCACGCCTCCGGCTGGCAGGCACGGAGGGGAAAATGCCGGCACATCGGCAATGGACAGAGGAATAGTCACCGACCGGCTCATATTGCGGCCATGGCAGGAATCCGATGCCAAGTCCTTGTACAGGTATGCCCGTGATCCGGCAATCGGGCCTGTCGCGGGCTGGCCGCCTCATGTTTCCGTGGAGGATAGCTTGAACATAATCCGCACCGTCTTCGCCGCTCCCGAGACTTACGCCGTAGTCTTGAAAGAGACCGGCGAGCCGGTCGGAAGCATAGGCGTCATGTTCGGCGACGGCTTGCATAGTGCCGAAATGCAGGCTGATGAGGCTGAGATAGGCTACTGGATAGGCAAGCCGTATTGGGGGCGAGGCTTGATCCCCGAGGCCGTCCGCTGTCTGCTGCGGCGGTGTTTTGAGGATTTGGGAATGGCTGCCGTATGGTGCGGGTATTATGAAGGAAACACGAACTCCCGCCGGGTGATGGACAAATGCGGCTTCCGTTTCCATCATACGGAAGGGGGCAAAACCTCTCCGCTGGGAGATGTCCGGACGGAACATTTCATGAGGATGACAAAAGAAGAATGGGAGCGGAGCAATGTGGGCACAACGAAGTGACAGCCGTTTGATTAATACTACAACAGCAACTCATCTCTTG
>HF989160.1 GCA_000431275.1 Prevotella sp. CAG:755
TGTGGGAGCGGTCGGGGCAAGTTTGTGGTTTTCGGTCGGCGCGAGGCCGCCGTGTGCGGGCTTTATTCGGCCCAGTCGCTGGCGTTCCAGCCGCCTTTGTGGCTGAGGGCTTCGTCGCCGGTGGCGGTGCCTTCGCCTTTGTCAATCTGGATGGAGCCGGCCATGATGGGGGCTTCGGCGTGGAGGCCGACGACCTCGGACGCGGGGGTGATATAGGTTTTCTTCATTTTGTGTGATGTTTATGCTTGGGGGTTATTTGATGAACACTTTCTGTCCGTCGCCGGTGACGTAGATGCCGTTCGAGGGATAGAGCACGCGGCGGCCTTGGAGGTCGTAGTAGGTCTGTGCTTTCTCAGCGCCCGGGGTGGCAATCTGGTCGATGCCGACGGCCGGTCCGCCGAAGCTCAGGCTGAGGGCTTCGCCAGTGGCCTGCGTGCTTACGTAGTAGGCCTTGTTGGCGGCGATGACGCGCGGCGTGTTGTCTGTGCCGATGACTTCGTCGGTGTCGTATTCAACGACGTTGAAGCTGAAGTAGCCTGCATTGGTGCCGTCGTTGGGATTGTTGTGGAGGTTGATGGAGTAACCTTGCTTGCTTCCAGCCGAGTTCATGAACCACTGGGAATCGGTTTGGTCGCTCGTGATGTTGTAGTAGTCAACGCCGTCGGCAGTACCACTCAGGTTGAGGTTGAAGTTGTAGTGGCGTGTGGTGGCGTCGTAGTTCCAGCGGCCGGCGTTCGCTACGTCAGTGGGTGTCGGGTTGACGGAGCCTTCGGGCTGGGCCTTGCAGACCATGGCATACTTGCCGGAGCCATCCGGGTCGGGGACGAACTGCCAGAGTTGGTAGTCGCTCTGCGCCTCCGTGCTGCTCCACAGCAGGCCTGCGGTGGCGCCGCTCTCGATGAGCGGTGAGCCTTCTGCGACGAGCTCGATGGCGCGGCCTCTGCGGTCGTCGTTGGCACGGGTCACGAGGCGGTAGTAGAGCGGGGCATAGATGGGCTCAGATTCTGCGAGCTGGTAGAACTTGGCTTCGGCGTCGCCCTCCTTCTTGGCGAGGATGTAGGCGTTCACGTCGTCGGGCACGGCTGTGGGCAGGAGCGTACCGGCGAACTTGCTCGTGAGGGCTGCATCCGAGTTGCTGGCAAGGATGGTGAGGGTGTGGCTGCCCTGTCCACCGCCGAGGAGCACGGGCGAGCCTGCGGGCAGCACTTTGCCTTCGACTTCGTCGAGGGTGATGGCGTCGGCCGTTTCACTGGTGGCCGTGTAGGCTGTGAGGCCTTCGGACAGCTGGACGGCTACGGGGAGATTGAGTGTGGCGTAGCCGGCTTCGCCGATGGTCACGTCGATGGTCGATGCGGGGATGATGTTCCAGGCTGAGGCTGAGCCGAGACCGTCATTCCACGACACGATGTGTCCATTCGGGGCGCAGTGCATCATGAGGCTGTTGTCCTCGCCGGTGCGGGGACGGATGACGCCTAAGGCAAGCTCTTCGAGCGTCCATACGGCGGCTTCGTCGGCCGACACGAGGGTGGCGTCGAACGTGTTGGTGCCGTCTTGCTTGATGGTGCTCAAGTACAGGCCACCGTTCATGTTCTTCAGTTTGTAGCCCTCGCCGGCGGCTTCGAGCTGCCAGAGCTGGCTGGCGTTGGTGGCCGAGGCGTTGGTGCCGCGGACAACGATGTCGCCGTCAAGCACGATGCCGAGCGTTCCGGCGGTGCGGGCGGCTGTGGTCAGGCGGTAGATGGTGCCGGCCTCGGGAGCTACCTTTTCTGCTGCTTCCAGTTTGGCGAAGGCTGCGCGGAACTCTTCGGTCGTCGTGGCCGACTTGATGCCGGAGGCGTCGATGGCAGACTGGCTGTATGCGCCGATATAGTCGGCAACTGCGGTATACTCGTCGCGCAGGGCCTCATAGGCGGTCATCACGTCGGTGAACGTCACGACGGAGCCGATTTCGCCCCCTGCGCCCGTACTGTTCCAAATCCACAGTTCCGACAGGCCGTCTTTCGGGTCGTCCTTGTCTTGTTTGTTGAGGAATTGGTTGGTGCCGGGCACGCTGATGCACCATCCGCCGGGCATTGCGGTAGAGCCTCCGCTCGGGTATTCGGCGATGATCATTGCGGTGCCTTCGCCTTGGAACATGTCGACAGCGTTACCGTCGGTGACGGTCAGTACGACCTGCGGGCCGGCGGCTTTGTTGTAGATCTTGAAGCCGTCGTCGGCATTGCCTGCGATGGCCCAGAGGTAGGCGTCGTCGTTGAGGTCGGGCGTGGCGGCGTTCAAGTCGATTTTGCTCGTCCCGGCGTTATAGACCCAATACGTGCCGCGGGTCAGGAGCGTGTACCAGTGTTCGCTGCCTGTCCATTCCGTGCCGCTCACGGTGCTGGTCTCGAACGGGTATTCGATGGCCAGCTGCGTGTCGTTGACGGGATAGATTTCCCATGCGTCGAGCGTGGCGCCGGCTCCGTTGTTGTAGACGAGGCAGCCTGCGGGCGTTTCCTCATTCTGCTTGCCGTTGTTGGGCTTCATGACGAAGGCCTTGTTCGCGTTGCTCTGCATCGACCATACGCCCTCGCCGGCGATTTCTGCGACTGCTTTCAGCGTGAGGTAGTAGGTGGTGGCGGTGCCGCCGTCGTCTGCAACGGTGGTCACGATCTTGGCGTTCTGCCCGCCTTCGGAAGCGGCGGCAATGTAGTTCCCGCTGGCGGCCTCGAAGCGGTAGGTGCTGGCCGTGGCGTCGACCACGTGGGCTGTGAAGATGTACTCGGCTCCCAAGCCTACGGCCGGGGTTTCAGCATCACCGCCGACGAAGAGTGCGCTCCTGTCGGTGTTTTCGTAGACCCAGCCTTGGTATTGCGTATCGTCTGAGCCGGCAGGCCTGCCCACGCATTTGATGGCATACGTTCCCCCGTCGACGATTTGAGCGAGGTCTGTGACTTTGGAGTCCACGGCGGTCACCTGAGCTGTCAGCGTGGCCGTGCTGAAAGCTAATGCCGCTGTCAGCAGGAGACTGCGAGAAAGTGTAGTGTTTTTCCTCATGATGGTTGTTTTTAATGAGTTGAATAGTTGGATAGGATTATATGCGCGTTTGAGCTTTTTCGTGATGTTTTCCATAATCTCGCGCGGTGTTTCCGCAGGGCTGCCTACTGCAACCGCGCCAAATTTAGCTATAAAAATTAAAAAAGAAAGCGTTCCCGCCTGTTTTTTTCTTTTTTCTTGGCAAAACGGGAATGCAGGGGCCGCCCTCATAATCGTAGGGACACATATATAATAATAACGCCCGTCGCCGGCCGCGCGGGGTGGTGGTGTGTGATAAACGTGGGGTAAATGTAGGGATAAACGTAGGGGCGACATTCATGTCGCCCGGGTGGCGGACGCATGCATGCGGTTGCGTTGCCTCCCTGCGGTCGGCCGGGCGTCACAAGTGGCGCCCCTGCGTGTGCGGCGGTTTGGGTGGCGTGGTGTGGGCGGTTTGGGCGGCGGTTCAGGCGGCGGTTCGGGTGGTGTGCGATGTATGCGGTCAGAGCTGGTTGCGTTTGATTTTTCCTTTGATGAGGAAGAGGGCGACGATGTGGGCCTTGGGGATGACCATGTCGCCGGCGTAGTCGGGGTTCGAGGCGCGCAGGGTGAGTTCGGTCGGGGTGGGACCTGGGTGGACGAGCTTGACGGTGCGCAGGGAGTTGGCCTCGCTGTCGGTCACGACGAGGTAGGCTTCGCCCCATTGGATGATGTCGAGGTTCCAGACGCGTTTGACGGCGATGATCTCGCCGGCGCAGTATTGCGGGACCATCGAGTCGCCGACGACGGGCAGGTAGGCGGTGCAGTCGTTGAAGTGCTCGTAGTCGATGAAGAATGTGGGGCGTTCGGGCGAGTCCTCGTAGGTCGAGAGCAGCGAGCAGGTGGCCTTGATGTCTTCGTAGTAGGGCACGCCGCGGCCTTCGGTGTTGGTTGTCAGGCGGGGGCGCAGGACGTCGCCGCGGCCGTAGAGCAGCCAGTCGGGCGAGACGTCGGGCAGGGCGTCGATTGTGGCGCGGACGGGCTCGATGCCGAAGCTCTGGCCGGCTTGGGTGAGCTTGCGCACGTAGACTTCCGACTTGCCCATGCGGTGGGCCATCTCTTTGATGCTGATTTTTTTCTCTTTCAGCAGGTGGGCGAAGCGTTCGTTGATGGTCTCCATGGCTTAAATTTTCTAAAAGGTTATAATTAATATACCGATTTGTTTTGTTTCGAGATTAAATAGTATTATCTTTGCATTGTGATTGGTTGATGCAAAGGTAGCACTTTCCCGCGAACCCGGATGTCGGGCGGCGCGAAAATCATTCACCGGTCCCCGATTTTTCCATCGGCGCGCTCATTGGCGGCGCGGCGGGTCGGGGCGGACGGATCGAGATTGCGGGCGTGATTCACCGCAGGTGTCGGGCCACCGGAACCCCGCGCTTAACCCCAGCCCGTGCCGGGCGCTGACATAGGGGAGGCGAGGACTAACCGAGGTAGCAGGCTGCCGGGCCATGAGGCCGGCCCCGTGTGGGGCGGCGGAGCGGGCGGCTTGCGGCGGGGCAAAGTTATGATTTCGGGCGCAGGGGCCCTTTGCCTTGTGGGTGGTTTCCTTGCGCGCCTGCCGGCATCGGTGCGGCGGGTGAGTGCTGCCTTTCTTGCTACGGCCGCCGGCTGTTGCCGTGCGGGGTGTCCGGAGGTTTCCGGATGGAGTCCGGCGCGGGTGTGCCGGGCCTTGTTGTCTCATCGTTTTAATCCTTTTTGGTATGAAGAAGAGTGAAGGTTTCATCAAGTTATTCCGCAATTACTTCCGCAGTGTGTACTGGTGCAAGGAGCGTCGGTTCAGCCAGGCGGAGGCATTGTTGGACCTTATTGCGCAGGCTCGTTTCGACACCGCCTGCGTCGTGCAGCGCATGGGCGGGACCGACGTCCTCGTGGGGTGCGGGCAGCTGGTCCTTTCGCTGCGCTACCTGGCCCGGCGCTGGCAGTGGAGCGTGCACTGTGTGCAGCTCTTCCTCTACCAGTTGAGGGACGCGGGGGCCGTGGAATTGGAAACACATCGGCAGTTCCACCTGCTCACCGTGGTCGACCTTGCCGATTTTGGTGGCGTACCCGTTGTGAAACAGAAGGTTACGCCTTCTTCCGCACGGCGCCGGAAGGCGTCAGGCGCTGCCGCCGGCGAGGCTTTCCCGCAGCTGTCCGGGGACACTTTGGGTACACCTTGCGGCACAAAGAATAAGAAAGAAGAAAAGAACAAAGAAACCTCTCTTGCGAGAGGTAAAGAAGCGGCCGAGCCCACTCACGGGGAGGGTTTTGGAGTCCGTTCTTCCGGAGAGGGTATGTGTCCGGCCGGCGGCTCGGAAGGGCCGCTGCGGGATTCCGTCCCGACGGGTGCGCGCGCGAGGGCCGGGGCGGGCTTTCCGGCCGGCACGGCGGATGGCGCAGACGGGCCGCGCGGTGCCGAACGCTCGCGTGCGGTTCCTGGCGGCGTGACTGATCGGTCGTGTGGGCGGGAGCAGAAAGGTTCTTCCGGTGCGCAGGAATCCGGCCGGATGGTTGCGGAGCGCGGCGGAATGGGAGCAGAATGCCCGTCTGCGGCAGGATGTGGGGCGGATCGGGCGCCGGACGTCACCGGGGCGTCGGAGCCTGGGTTGGACGCCGACTACCTCGATTCGCGCCTTGTCAAGCCG
>HF989161.1 GCA_000431275.1 Prevotella sp. CAG:755
ACGCGGACGCGACAAACACGCGGCCATGCCGTGCCCGATGGGCACCGGGCGTCACAAGTGGCGCCCCTACGGGGACAATCGCCGATACGCGGACGCACACACGCGGCCATGCCGTGCCCGATGGGCACCAGGCGTCACAAGTGGCGCCCCTACGGGGTGCGTTGCGGTGGTTCTGGCGGCGCGGTGCGGACAAACGCAGCGGGCCGCTCCGGTGAGGGAGCGGCCCGCTGGATGGGTGGCCAGCCGGGGCCTGCCCGCGAGGTCCGGCTTAGCAGTCGGGGTCGGGGGTGATGAGTTTGTAGCCCTTGCCGTGGATGTTGATGATTTCGACGCTTTCGTCCTCTTTGAGGTGTTTGCGCAACTTGGTGATGTAAACGTCCATCGAGCGGGCGTTGAAATAGTTGTCGTCGATCCAGATGGTTTTCAGGGCGAAGTCGCGTTGCAGGATTTCGTTGGCGTGGGCGCAGAGCAGGCTGAGCAGTTCGCTTTCCTTGGTGGTGAGCTTGGTCTGCTTCTCGCCGCGGGCAAGGATCTGCTTCTGGGTGTCGAAGGTGAAGCTGCCGATTTTGTAGGTGGTGCGGTCGCGGTTTTTCTTCCCTTTGACGCGGCGCAGGATGGCTTCAATGCGGAACACGAGTTCCTCCATCGAGAATGGCTTGGTGATGTAGTCGTCGGCGCCGATTTTGAATCCGTCGAGGACGTCCTCTTTCAGCGTCTTGGCGGTGAGGAAGATGATGGGGATGTCGGAATTGTTCTGACGGATGTCCTTGGCAAGGGAGAAGCCGTCTTTCTTGGGCATCATGACGTCGAGCACGCAGAGGTCGAAACTGCCTTTGAGGAAGGCCTTGTAGCCGGCCTCGCCGTCGGGGCAGAGCTCGGTCTCGAAGTTTTTGGCTTGAAGGTATTCGCGCAAGAGCATGCCGAGGTTCTCGTCGTCCTCGCAAAGCAGGATTCGCAGTTTTTCGTCCATTGTAGTTAGGTTTTGATGATGGGTAATGTGATGATGAATTTTGTGCCTTTTCCGAATTCGCTCTCGGCCGTTATGGTGCCTTTGAGCATGTCGATGACGTTCTTGACGTAGGCCAGCCCGAGGCCGAAGCCCTTGACGTCGTGGCGGTTGCCGGTGTGCACGCGGTAGAACTTGACGAAGATTTTCTTCAAGTCGTCGCGCTTGATGCCGATGCCGTTGTCGGCCACGGTGATGACGAGCTTCCCGCCCTCGTTGCGCGAGGCCACGTCGAGATGGAGGGGCACGTCGTCGCGCTTATACTTGACGGCGTTGTCCATGAGGTTGAATATGACGTTGGTGAAGTGCATTTCGTCGACAAAGACCATCGGCTGCCCGGCCTGGAGGTCGGTGGTGATGGTGCCGCCGGAGCTTTCGACTTTGAGGCGGAACGTGTCGACCACTCCGGCCAGCAGGGCGTTGGCGTCGATTTCGCGGCGCTTGAAGGTGGTCTTCTGGCGTTCGAACATCGACATCTGCAAGACCTTTTCGACCTGGAAGCGGAGGCGCTTTGTCTCGTCGTTGATGATGCGCGAGACATGGGCGAACATGGCTTCGCTCTTGCCCACGGCGGGGTCGTTGAGCATCTGGGCGGCCAGCGAGATGGTCGAGATGGGCGTCTTGAACTCGTGGGTCATGTTGTTGATGAAGTCGTTCTTGATCTCGGAGAGCCGCTTCTGGCGGAACGAGATGTAGATGGTATAGACGAACGTCAGCAGGAGGATGAGCGTGAAGATGATGGCCGGCACGATGAAGCGGACGCTGGCAAAGAGGTACTTGTCCATCTGCGGGAAATGGACGAGCACGACGCCCATCTGCGACGGCGGCGCGTTGGGGAAGAGGAGCTGCGTGTAGGCATAGTCGGCACCGCGCTCCTCATAGTCCGAGCAGCGGTAGATCTCGCGCCCGTCGCGCGTGAAGACGCGGAAGTGGTAGGGCAGGTCGATGCCATTGTTGAGCAGCTCGGCGCGCAGGGTCTGGTCGAGCTCCATGAAGTTGATCCGCTCGTTGAGAGGTTCGTTGCTGGCGCGGCTGAGCAGGGCGCACACCACCTCGTCGAGCAGGGCGCTCTGATACTGGTAGCGGCGGCGCACTTCGTCCTGGAAGGCCTTTGTGGCGTCAGTCAGCGAGTTCTTGCCGCCGGGGTTGAGCCCCTGGGGCACCGGGGCGGGATGGGGGTCGAACGTGTTGACGCGCAGCGTGGGGTAGCCCGTGCGGCGGCTCAGCGAGTCGGCCACGCCGGGGAGGCCGAAACCGCCGCCCCCGTAGTCGGCGCCCGAGGCCGACTTGCGTATCTCGCTTTCGAGCGCCTGCCACGTCTCGTCGAGTTCAAGGCGCCGCGACGCCTGGTGGAGGCTGCGGCTCACCGATTCGTCGAACTGCTCCTTGCGCATGAGCAACACCTCCTCGAAATAGCTCGCCTGCAAGTAGAGCAGGGCCAGGAACGACAGGCCCATGACGACGGAGATGATCCAGATGGTTGACTTTTTCATACGCCGCAAAGATAAGGAAGACTGAGACGGGAAGGCCCGGAGGTGCGAAAAATTATTTAACGGCTATGTTTAATTAACGAAACGGCGGGCATAAGTTATCAAAACGACAACCAAGCCCGGGTCGGCCGCCCGGGTCCGCGGCGCGGACGCCGCGCGGGCCGCCTCCGGAGTTAAAAAGCGCAAAAGAACGCCCGGCGGGCGCGCCGATTGGCCGCAAAATCGTACATTTGCACGCACATATACATGCTGACAAGAAAAATGAACAAGCTCACCCTCATGATGGGAGGCGCGCTGTGCCTCGGTGCGGCCGCCCTGATGGCGTCGTGCGACGACGACGACTCGTATGCAGACATGAAAAAACGCGAAAGCGACCAGATACGCTCATTCCTCGCCCACGGCTGCTGCGTCGTCGACGAAGAGATGGGCGACACGCTGCTCGAAGTGAAGCCCATCAAGGTGATTTCGGAAGAACAGTTCTGGGCGAACGACAGCACCACCGACGTGAGCCAGAACGAGTACGTGCTTTTCAGCAACACGGGCATATATATGCAGATCGTGCACGAAGGCGTCGGCGAAAGGCTCGGAAACGGCGAGACGGCCACCATCATCAACCGCTACACCGAGTTCAACATCGCGGGCGACTCCATCCAATCGAGCAACAAGACCCTCTACTACGAGACGATGCCCGAGGTCATGACGTGCAGCAACTCGGACGGCCTCTTCACCGCCTCGTTCACCTCGGGGCTGATGCAGGCGCTCTACCGCTCGCAGTCCGTCCCCTCGGGATGGCTCACGCCGCTGACCTACATCCGGCTGGGCCGCAAGACGGCGCCCGACGAGCACATCGCCCTGGTCCGCCTCATCGTCCCGAGCACCGAAGGGCACAACGACGCGAACACGAACGTCTACGCCTGCTTCTACGAAATCAGCTACATGCGCAGCCGCTGACGGCCCGGAGGACAGCCACGCCGACATG
>HF989162.1:0-9881 GCA_000431275.1 Prevotella sp. CAG:755
TTACCGTCGACCCCCGCGATGCGGCCCGAAGCGGTATACTGCCAGATCACGTAATCCTTGCCGTCGTCGAGAGTGGGCTCGTCGTCGCGATAGCGCGCTATCATCCACTTATAGTCTTTGAACTCGCCGGCCAAGTGACGGTTATAGAAGTTGTGGAACGTATAGAGTAACGGCTTCTTGCCGTAAATCTTTGTGACCTGCGTGATAAAGTCTCTGAGGTTTTTCAGGAACATTTCTTCGGAACCTTTTCCCCGGTGTTCGATGTCGATGATTGGCAGAAGGTCTTGTTCGCCGGGTTTGACTACGGACGAAAGGTTCTCCAACTGTTTCCGCCAGTCGGTGTTCGGGCGGTAAAAGTGGTAGCTGCCCACTTTCAGACCGACACGCTTGGCTTCGCTGAGGTTGCGGGCATAGGTGTCGTCGACCAACGTGGCGCCCTCAGTGGCTTTCAGATAGGCGTAGGAAATCTTTCCGTCGCCCGCCACGGCGTCCCAATTGATTTCCCCTTGATAGTGAGACACGTCTATGCCTTCCTTGCTCACATGGGCATAACTGCTGGAAACGCCGGGATGCGCCTTGACCACTGCCGCCATCATATGGCGCTCGGGCTTCTCAGCCAACCGGTCGGGCTCACGCTGTGCGAGTTCAACCACATCGTATCGTTTGCTGGCCTTGTCTCGGCGCCTGGCCTCGGATGAAACAGGCCAAGCCAATGCCACTGATAAGAAAAATATGAGGGATTGTCGGGGTGAAATTTTCATCTGGCTTATAGTATTCAGCTTTGACTGCGCAAACTTAATCAATTTGCGGAAAAGAACAAACGGCCAAAGTCTTAATAATCTTCAAATTATCTTCCCCTCAGTCGTTTTCTTTCATCCGCCGGCTTTGCCGTCGTTTCCATCCTGGCAGTCGCAGCGACAGTCTTTCCTGCCAGCCATCCCGAAAAATCTGTCAGCCGGCCCGTTTTTCCGGAAAGGCGACCTGTATTTCCGACCATCCGACCCGAGGAGGCAGCAAGCCCGAGAAAAAAAGCCGTCAAAAAATAAAAAATAATTGGAATTTCACACAATAAAACTTGGGCAGTTTCCGATAAAAATGTACCTTTGCGGAAAACATCAAAGGGTAAACATAAATGAGAAATATATACTTAAAGGCTATTGCCATCGCCTTGGGGGCATGCTTGACAACGGGCACAGTCTCCGCAGCGGAGTTCTGGGCTTCGGCAGACACCGAGGTCCAGGAGGTTCCTTCCCTGAACGCAATCCGCATCACCGCCAAAGGAACGAACGTCCGGGTGCAGAACGCGGCCGGACAAACACTCGAAATCTACAACATAACGGGCGTGCGTATCGCTGCTTACAAAATCGACAGCAACGACACGACCGTCAGCCTGAGTTGCGGCAAGGGTTGTTACATTCTCAAACTTGGGAAAATCGCCCGCAAGGTTTCTATCCTTTAAGCCCGCATTCATCGCAAGGAAATAAGGAAACACGTGTCCCAAACGCCCGACCGTGGCACCCCATGCGCCTGAACGCCTGCACCGACGCTTATGTTTACCCACAGCGAAGCCTCTCTCGTCCGCCGGTTGCGTGACTCGGCAACACGGCATGAGGCGTTCGAGGAACTGGTCGGACGATATTCGGAAACACTCTACCTGCAAATCCGTCGGATGGTTCTTTCACACGACGACGCCGACGACATCCTTCAAAACACATTCTTGAAAGCATGGCTGGCTGTCGACTCCTTTCGAGGCGACGCCAAGTTGTCCACATGGCTCTACCGTATTGCCATCAACGAATGCCTGACGTTTTTACAGAAAGCCAAGCTCACCGTACCCATCGACGACTTGGCCACTCCGCCGGCAGCCTCCCCCGACGGCGGCCTCACCGCAGCCGACAGCGAACGGGCCAACCGGCTCTTCAAAGCAGCCATAGCCTCATTACCGGACAAGCAACGGATAGTATTCAACCTGAAATACTTCGACGAGATGAAGTATGAAGACATGAGCGAACTGCTGCACACCAGTGTGGGCGCACTGAAAGCCTCATACCACTTTGCTGTTAAAAAAATCGAAGACTTTTTCAACTCACACGATTAAACCTCCCGGCTTCGTGACAGTCTGATACATACAACCCCCAAGAGTAAGGAAAGCCATGAAGAAAACATTCGACATCCGTATGTTAGACAAGGCGGCGCTCAACGCGTCGTTCAATCCCCCGGAGGGATACCTCGACGAGGTGAAAAGACGGGTGATGGCCCAACTTCCGCCGGCAGAAAGCCCCGAGTGGGGAAAAAGCGCCCCACTCCGCCCGCACACATTCCGGCGCACACTGAAAATCATCACGGGCGTAGCCGCAGCCGTAGCATGCGTAGCGGTGGCATGGATCTGGCCGTCTGACAACGCGGCAGACAGCCCGCGGCCCGTGCCGTCCACGCCTGCCATGGCTGCCAGCCAGTATGACAGCAACGACGAATACGTCGACGACGTGTACAACTACGCCATGCTGGACAACTACGACTTCTACGATTACCTCTATACAGACTTCTGACCATGTCCATCCCACTGCTCCGCCTTTCGTTTGCAGCCGCACTCTGCCTGCTCCCTGCGCTCCGACCATTGCATGCCGACGACCGCCCGAAGCGTGTACCAATGGCGCGGGTGTTCTCTCCGCAACAATTTCAACGCGAACAGGAAGCTTTCATTATCAAAGAAGCAGGCATCACCCCCTTGGAAGCTGCAAGATTCTTCCCCCTGTTCCAAAAGTCGCAAGCACGGCAACGTGAAATCAATTGGGAAATCAGAAAATGTATGCGCGCCATGCGTAAAGCGGAACTGACAGACAAAGAAGCTGGAAAACTGCTCGACACTCTCAAAGACCTGAACGAACAGCGTACGGAAGAAGAAAACAAATCATACGACGATGCCGAACGCTGCCTCGGAGCATACAAGGCGCTCAAAGTCGTTTCGGCCAAACAAAAGTTTGACCGGAGAATTTTCCACAAAATGGTTGACCGGAAGAAGTAAGGAGCTGGCGTCAGTCGATACAGCAGCGGGTGTGTCTGGATGTTCCAGACACACCCGCTTTGCTATTCCGGAGCAGGCCGTCAGCTCGATCCACGCGGCAGACTCAACGCCCGCTCTCCTTGATAAGTTTCCTCACCTTACGGTTAAAGCTGTCAGCAGATTCAAGTTGCTCCACGGTGAGGTGGACACGGTAACGCCAATAATGCGCGGCATTCGCCGGATTATTGATCTGCTCCTCCTCGGGACAGGAACTGCGCAAGGCCTCGTCCATCGACAGCCAATCCTGAACAGCCAGCAGGCACAACATCGACGGGCAAGCCAAGTGACGCACAATGATGGCCTCGCACGTCGGACCGTTGGGCCACTCCGGTGCAGTCCCAGCCTGTCCGAGCATCCGAGTCCAGTATTCCTGCGCGGCGTCGGGCTGTTCATGCCACCACAGGCGTAGAGGGGGCATGTCATGAGTAGAGATCGTGGCTACGGAAAGGTAGGGGTTATTCTCAGACCGACCGAACCTCACCCAAGGCTCTTTGGGCATCCGTTCAATCTCCAAGGAAAGAATCTCGAGCTGTTCGAGCACACCTTTGACCGAGGCAGGCACCATACCGAGGTCTTCGGCGCAAGGCAACATCGCCGTACTCCCGACAACCGGGGGCAACTTCTTCAACGCCTCTTCACGCCAAAAGCCGTTATGACGCACGTAATAGAAATCGTCATAAAGGTGGTTGAAAGCAGCCTGCTGGCTAGCGTCGAGCCCCACATAAGCCGAGGTAAGTTGGGCAGCCACGCGAGGATGATAAAAGCCCCGACGCTCTTTATCCTCAATAAAGAGTACATCCGCCAACAAAGCCATCAGTTCATCGCGTAACGGTCCGGGACCAACTGTCTCCATGACGGCACGCTGTGTGTCGGCTCCCGGACGCGGACTCCAAGCACCGGAATCTTCCACGAAATAAGCCGCGGCAGCTTCGGCACCGATGCGCTTGTCAAGCTCCCGCTTCGAGAAACGCGGGACTGTCATCTTCGTGTCGAAACGGAACCCCGCTTCTTCCATCTCGGCGACACTGAGGGGCAACGCCGGACGGAAATGTCCCAATAAGCCATAGACCTGGCTGGACGGTATCTCCCAAATGCGGAAAAAGCCGAGCACATGGTCGATTCGGTACGCGTCGAAATACCGGGCCATATGACGGAGCCGCGCCTTCCACCAAGCGTAGTCCTCATAGGCCATCGCGTCCCAATCATAAGTCGGGAAGCCCCAATTCTGTCCGTCGCGGGCAAAGTCATCAGGCGGCGCGCCTGCCTGGCCGTCGAAGTGAAACAACCTGCCGTCGACCCACGCCGGCACACTGTCGCGACAGATGCCTATCGGGATGTCGCCCTTCAACAGGACGCCGAGACGGCGGGCTTCGTCATGGGCCGCAGTCATTTGCTCATGCAGTTTGAACTGCGTGTAAAGGTAAAAGTCAAATTCATGGCTGAACGACGGATCGCGTACACGGCGTTCGTCGATTTTCACGGTGTCATACTCGCTCCATTCCCCCCATTTCCTGAAGTCGGCGGTTCCCTGTTCATCACGCAGGCAGCAGAAAGCGGCATAAGGTTTCAGCCAGCCGACGTTGTCGCGGAAGTAGGCCTGACAGGCAGGCTGGCTCATTTCGTCGTCGCCTCTCCGCTCGAAGCAGACACGTATGAACGCAAGTTTCATCGCCATGACGGCTTCGTAGTCCACGGCGTCGAGCTGCTCGAGCCGCCTCCGCTCGCCGGCGATGGCGGCGTATTCATCGGCGAGGTCACTACCCGCCAATGCTTCAAGGTCCATGTAAATCGGGTGGAAGGCGAACACGGACACCGAACTGTATGGATAGGAGTCGCGCCATGTGTGGCTGCTCGTCGTGTCGTTCACGGGGAGGAGCTGGACAGCTTTCATGCCTACGCTAGCCGCCCAGCCCACAAAACGGCGCAGGTCGCCGAAATCACCAATTCCGCAACTGTGTTCGCTGCGCAGGGAAAACACAGGCACGACCACACCGGCCAACCGTGGCAAAACCCCTCCCATTCCTGCCCAGATGTCGTCGCGGCGTTTCCGGCCTTTCCCTCCGTCTGCCCGACGGTTACAACACTGCTCCCACTCGACGGTACCGTCCACATGCAGACGCACATATTTATATTCAAAAGCCTCCCCGGCCTCACTCTCCGGGAGAGCAAAAATCCAACAGTTCCCTCCCACCGGTTGCAAGCGCCGGGCATTGCTTACGTCCCAAGCGCCCAATTCCGGAGTCGAACCGAGCACGGCCCAATACTCGCCGTCGGGAAGGTCAGGTGCCGTGAGACAAAACAAGTGTCCCGGTCCGACGGCAAGCACCGGCGCCGTCTGACGCCCGGGAAGCCGAGACACGACACCGGGCACGTCGCCGTCGTTCCAACTGTCGGTCAACTCATAGGCACCGGCCCCTTCTTCGACCAAGAGGCTGTGCCTCTCTCCGCGTTCGGCCGCTTCGATGGCACCGTCCCGGACTACGCGGTACGCATACACCAGACGTCCCGGCCGGTCAATCACGACGCTTCCACTCCACAAGAAGCCATCAGCCGTAGTGAGCCGGCAGGTTCCCGAAACCGAAAGTCCGCCAGGCCCGTCCAGCGTATAGACCGCTTCAAGCGCTTCGCCCCAACGCGTGCCATAATCTATCTTAAAACTTACTGTCACCATGTTGCTATTGTTAAAAACTACGTTTCTTGGGGCTGTCAGCAAAAAAAATCGACAAAAAAGCCCAGTAGATTTGTTTACTAATAAATTAAGCCGTATATTTGCCTGTACAAAGAGGCTGCATCGGTTAGATCGGGATACTCATCAATAATAACGGAAATACCGAGAAAGCTACTCCGCTCAATGGCGGGCCGACACACTCGTTGGAGTCGGATTACAGAGATCGGAGGGCACTCAAATCTTATTTTAGCTCGGAGTTTCATCACATCACCGGTGTAGCCTTCTTTGTGTCTTGACGTTTCCCCTTTCATCTTGTGCAGGATGTTCTTATCAGGCCTTTTCAAGTATCCGCTCGATATAGGCCCGGAGGATTTCGATGGCTTTCGCGTTTTCCCCTCCCTCTGGGATGATCAGGTCGGCCTGCTCCTTGGTCGGCTCGATGAACTCGCAGTGCATCGGTTTGAGCACTTGTAGGTAGCGGTTTATCACCACACGCGCGGTGCGGCCGCGCTCTTCGACGTCGCGCTCAATCAGGCGGATCAGCCGCTCGTCCGGATCTGCGTCGACGTAGAGCTTCAAGTCGAACATGCGGTACAGGGCTTCTTTGTAGAGCACCATGATGCCCTCGACAATGACCACGTCGCACGGTTCGACATGCACGGTCTCCTCCATGCGGTCGCAAGTCAGCACGGAGTAGGTCGGGACGTCGACGGCCCGGCCCTCGCGCAAGTCGGTCAGGTGACGGCAAAGCAGGTCCCACTCGAAAGCGTCGGGGTGGTCGTAGTTCAACTTTCGGAGCTGCTCGATGGTCATGCCTTTCGGCGCCCGCTTGTAATATGAATCCTGGGAGATGAGCGCTACTTGCTCACCCGGAAAGCTATCCCGTATTTTCCGCGCCACGGTCGTCTTGCCAGAACCGGTTCCGCCCGCGATACCAATTAGAATCATAGTTATCAGGTTTTCAAAGTGATTGATAGGACAAACTTACACATTTCCGGGCAATCGGGCGACATCCGGAAGCATTTTTTCGAGTGGTGAAAGGCGTTTTCCGGCTCTGATGGCGGCACGTGCGGCTTCATGCAGCGCGTTGAAGGCCGTCCGACGCGCGGCATTCACAGTGCGCCCGGCGCACCAACGCGCACGGCGGGCGCGGTGTCCGCTGCCTCCGTCCGTCCCGGTGCTTTGACGGGAAATCCTGTCCGGCTGACAGAAATCACGGGACGGCTGACAGGATTTTCTATCCGGCTGACAGGGATTCCCGTCGCCCGGACCGCTTTCGTCATCACCCGGCCCCACCCTGCCGGGCCTCACTGGAAAGGGCCTCCATCCGGTCTGCGAACCGGTTGGAGGCCCTTTTTACAGTTGTGTCACGCCGGACGGCACGACACACGGGGTCATGCGTTCACGAAGCTGCCCTGCGGAGTGATGCGGACAAGGCGCTCGCGGTCGGTGCGGTCGTCTTCGACCTCGAAGACGTACCACTCGCCCGACGGCGTCTCGGCATAGTAAATGTCATCGACTTCCCAACGGGCGTAGTCGCTTTGGCGGAAAGCCTCGACGACGGCTTCGGGCAAGTCGCGGTAGGACACATCCCAACGCGTGAGCACCCAGTTGTTCCGGCCGTCGAAAAGCACTTCCTTCTCGCGGCCTTCGTGGCGTATCTCGACCTCGAGGTAACCGTCGTCGTAGTCTTTCTCGACAATGACAGCGCCAGGATATTGCTGGCTGACGAAGGCTTCGACCTTGCCACCGACGATGGCTCCGCCGCCCGCGGACTGGTAGAGCGAGAGCTGGCCGTCCGGCGTCACGCGGAGCTTGACATCGCCAAAGCGGCTGTCGAGTTCGAGGCGGTAGTAGCTGCCGTCGTTGGCCGTCTCGAAGAAGTCAATGTCGTCAAGGCGGTATCCGTTCGTTTCGGCATATTCAGAGGAGTCCCAAGCTGCCACGACCGCTGCGGGCAAGTCGGCCCGGCGCACTTCGGTCTGGGTGTACAGCCACGCACCCGAGCGGTCGAAGACCACTTCGCGCAGCACACGGCCTGCGTCGACAAGCTCCACTTCGGTCAGGCCGTCGTCCGTGTCGACCTCGACGATGCGGGCGTCGGGATAATGGCTGCGGATGAAGTCCGTCACGCTCCCGCCGGGCGTCGAGGGAATGAGACCGTCGTAATCAGGCTGCCCCGCACTGTCGGCCAAGGCTTTGACAAGCACGCCGTCTTCGGTGTAATAAAGGTCCATCTCCTGTCCGGCGTTTTCGACCTCTATGACATAAAGCAGGGTGACGCCCTCACGACGGATCAGGTCGACGTCGTCCACACGCCATGTGGCGTATTCGCTGGCCTGGAAAGCGGCCTTCACAGCTTCGGGCAGGCGGTCGAAACGCACGTCGTACTCGCTCATCAGCCAGGCGCCGTCCGACTGATTGAACCAAGCCGACCCGGGCACCCAACCGCCGCCGGCTGCGTCAGAATAAGAGAAGTCGGCCACGGCATAGGTGCCCCTGACTTCCCACTCGACGTCACGCGCACCGGGGAACAGGCTCTCAAACGTGCTCTGTGCCTGAGGCGAAACTTGTCCGGCGCCGGGAAGACGGCTGTCATCGTCGTTGCTGCAAGCTGTCGTAAACATCAGACATACGGCCAAAGCCGACACAATTTTTGGGTATTTCCTCATAGTAGATAAAAAGTTTGGTAAGTAATAGAGACTAAGTCTCGGTGCAAATATACGGAGATACCGTAAAACTCACCAATAGTACAGACTTTTTAACTACATATTACCCTCTTTCGAGACAGCGGGATACACATCGTTGGGATAAAGGTCGTCCCACCAGGCACTGTCGTCTTTCAGCCATTTGGCCAGCCAGGCAAAGATGGCGTCCTGCCAGCTGAGCCGCTTTTGGTGATTGACAATCACGTGATTCTCACCGTCAATCTCAATCAGCGCGGCCGGACGTCCCAGAATGCGCAATGCCGTGAACAGCTGGACACTCTCGTTGGTCGGGACGTTCGTGTCGACCGTTCCGTGGAGCAAGAGGAGCGGCGTCCGTATCTTGTCGGCATGGAAAAGGGGCGACTGCTCGACATAGAGGTCCGGACGGTTCCACGGGAAGCTGCCATATTGCGCAGCCTCGCCGTAGCTGTATCCCCAAAAACCGCCACCCCAATAGCTGGCCACGTTGCTGATGCCGGCGTGCGACACGGCAGCTGCGAAAAGCCGGGTCTGCGTTTGCAGGTACTGCGTCATGAAGCCGCCGTATGAAGCTCCCATACATCCAACCTTCGTGCTGTCCACAAACGAATGGGCTGCAAGGAATTGCTTCGTTCCTTCGATGATGTCGTCCGCCGTACGCTTTCCCCACGCGTTGACGTGGCGTGCGGCGAACTCCTGACCATAGCCGATAGTGCCGCTCGGCTCTACAACGTAGACGACATATCCTTGTGATGCAAAGACTTGGAAAGGATACTGGAATTCCAACACGCGCGACGTAGGAGTACAACCACCATAATAATAGACGATCAGCGGATACTTGCGGCTCTTGTCGAAATCTGGTGGCAGGAAATAAAAACCACGGATGGTGTCGCCGGCAGTCGTGCGAAAGTCCCAGTCGTGACACTCGCCGATAGCCACGCCTTTCATCAGACGGTCGAAATCTATCTCGCCGATGCGCTGCGTCTTGGGCGTCCCCGACTTCATCTCACAAGCATAGAGGTCGCGCGCCCTCGTCGCTGTCTGACCGTAAAAAACGGCATTGCGTGCTTCGCGGTCGACACTGTATCCCTGCACATAGCTGACCGGAAGTTCATATCTTACGGGGGCAGAACCGTCAGGCACGAGCGAATAAAGATCAAGCCTGTCACCGTTGGTGGCCGTAAAGACGATGCGATCAGAAGCTTCCGGCCATTCGAAGCGCTCCACCGACGGGGCAAAGCCGCGCAGGAGTGGCTTCACGTCGCGCTTTGCCGGGTCGTAGAGATAGAGACGGTAGTCGAAAAAACTCGGCGTCTGACCTTCTGCGACTTCACTGCCAATTCCGCCGAAGCAGGCGGGCGAACCTTTCACCACCAGGTTGCGGCCATCAGGCGCATATATGGCGTTGGCGATAAAAGCAGTATCGGACAACAACGTGTCGACAGCCAGCGTCCGGGCGTCG